>JAGQOC010000069.1 GCA_020427745.1 Phycisphaerales bacterium
GGTTCTGGTGGATCGGGATGCAGAAGACGCACGAGCTGAGCTTCACCGAGACGGGGACCCCCGATTCCTGATCGGCGAGGTCCTTGAAGGCGGGCTGCTGGGTGAGCGGCTTGGGGTAGTGGACGGCGGTCGGGACGCCTTCCTTGTTGAGCGCCGCGCAGAACTCGTCGCGGGTGCAGCTGAGTTTGTCGAGATCGACTCGGCAGGTGTAGAGGTGCCACGCGGGGTTGGAGCCCTTGGTCGGGACGGGGCGGCTCACGCCTTCGATCGCGTCGATGCGGTCGGCGTACATGTTCGCAACTTCGCGTCGACGGTCGGTCTCGGATTTCAGCGTGTCGAGCTTGGAGAGCCCGATGGCGCCGGTGATGTCGTTCATGCGGTAGTTGAAGCCGATGGACTCGTGGAGGTACTTGTCGGTTTCGCCGTGGGAGCGGAGGAAGCCGATTTGCTTGGCGAGCGATTCGTCGTTGACGGTGACCATGCCCCCCTCGCCGGTGCCGAGGTTCTTGGTGGCGTAGAAGGAGTAGGTGCATGCGTCACCGAACGCGCCGATGCCCTTGTTGTTGTATTCCGCGAGGTGTGCCTGGGCGGAGTCGTAGATGACCTTGAGGTTGTGCTTCTCGGCAATCTTCTGGATCGCGTCGATGTCGACGGGGATGCCGTAGAGGTGGGTGACCGCGATCGCTTTGGTGTTGGGTGTGATCTTCTTTTCGATGTCGGCGGGGTCGGCCTGGTAGGAATCCTCGAGGCAGTCGCAGAAGACAACCTTTGCGCCCGCGGCGACGAGCATCGAGACCGTCGCGATGTAGGTCCACGCGGGGGCGATGACCTCGTCGCCACGCTCGAGCAGCACACCGTAGGCGAGCTGGAGGGCGGTCGTCCCGTTGGAGCAGGTGAGCCCGAACTTCGCATCGGATGCGTCGGCGAAGCGTTCTTCGAACGCGGCGCACTTGGACGCGGCGCGGAGCATGCCGGATTCGAGCACCTCGTTGGCGGCGGCGATGTCCTTCTTGGTCAGCCCGACGGCCATGAAGGGGACATTGGAGTCGAAGACGGGGGTGCCGCCGTTGATGGCGAGGTCGGACGCGGTCGCGGTGGTCATCTGGTGCTCCTTTGGGCAGCGGGGGTG
This sequence comes from Phycisphaerales bacterium, assembly GCA_020427745.1. Lineage (GTDB taxonomy): Bacteria > Planctomycetota > Phycisphaerae > Phycisphaerales > UBA1924 > UBA1924. Next base: position 1,130 of record JAGQOC010000069.1, read on the forward strand.
TGCTCGCTGCGGAGGGAAGGATATGCGTCACGGGGAAAGCCGGCGGAGAATTATGGGCCCAAAATCGGCGTTTTTGGGGCGTTCGGAGGGTTTGCAAAGTTTTTTCGCCCGAATAACTGGCACATTCTCGGGCGTGTTGTACTTTGAAGCGTCGCCGGGAACGGCGGCACGAAAAACGAAAACCACGCCGGTCGATGACCAGTCCCGGCGTTCACAATCTCTCTTTCTCTCTCTGCCAAGACAGGCAAACAAAGACCCCGAGACATCGGGGCTTTTGTTTTTTTGTGGCTTCAGATACCCATCGATGGATTCGGCTGGATCCCTCGTAAAAAGCGTCCGATACGCGCGGGACACACCGCAGCGGAGGACGAGTCATGGAGATCTACGACAATCAGCAGAACATCACGCGTCGTCCGGCGACCCACACGCAGCCGACCCTGGCGGTCGCTGCCGCACCCGCAAACGAGGCTCACGACCCGGCGGGGTACTGGAAGTTCTGCTCGGCCGTGCTCGGCGTGGCGTTGCTGATCGCGATCGTGCTCGGCACCGGCCCAGGAAACGCGTCCGCGAGCGATGCTCCTGATATGACAGCACGCAGCAGCGAGCCGTACCGCCATCCCGCGTTGGTCGAGCCGGTGCTCACGATCGGCGGGTTTGATGCGATCGAGGGCGTGCCTGTGTTTGTGATGGTGGACCAGACCGGTCAGCGGGTGGGTGTGATGGAGATGCCGGCGAAGACCAATGACTGACGCTTACCCCTTGAGCAGACGCTCGAGGTAGTGGATGTCGACGCCGCCTTTTTTGAAGTCGGAGTTCTGCATCAGTTCCGCGTGCAGCGGGATGGTGGTCTTGATCGGGCCGACCTCGAACTCGTGCAGTGCGCGTGAGGCGCGGGTGATCGCGGCGTTGCGGTCCTCGCCCCAGACGATCAGCTTGCCGATCATCGAATCGTAGTTGGGCGGCACGCGGTAGCCGGCGCACACATGCGAATCGATGCGCACGCCCAGCCCCCCCGGAGCCCGCCAGGTCTCGACGAGCCCGGCGCTGGGCATGAAGTCGCGGGTGTGGTCCTCGGCATTGATGCGGCACTCGATCGCGTGCCCGTTGACCTTGATGTCCTTCTGCTTGTGGGGGATCTTCTCGCCCGCGGCGACGAGGATCGAGGTCTTGACGATGTCGACGCCGGTGATCATCTCGGTGATCGGGTGCTCGACTTGCACGCGTGTGTTGACCTCGAGCATGTAGAAGTTCTGGTCTTCGTCCATGAGGAACTCGACGGTCGCGGCGCCGGCGTAGTCGGCGGACTTGATGAGCTTGGCCGCGGCTTCGCAGACCTTCTCGATTTTCTTGCGATCGATCAGCGGGCCGGGGGCTTCCTCGATGATCTTCTGGTGTCGGCGTTGCATGGAGCAGTCGCGTTCCCAGAGATGGATTGCGTTGCCGTGCTTGTCGCCGATGGTCTGGACCTCGACATGGCGTGCGTGCTCGAGGAACTTCTCGATGAAGACGCCGCCGTTGCCGAACGCTGCGAGCGCTTCCTGCTGCGCCTTGGCGACATTGGTGCGGAGTGTCGCTTCGTTTCGGCAGATGCGCATCCCGCGCCCTCCGCCGCCCGCGGAAGCCTTGATGATGACGGGGTACCCGATTTCTTCGGCGACCTTGACGGCTTCTTCGAGGTCCTCGATCTCGCCCTCCGAGCCCGGGAAGACGGGGACTTTCGCGGCGCGTGCGTAGCGCTTTGCCTCGACCTTGTCGCCCAGCTTGCCCATCGCTTCGGGGGACGGGCCGATGAACTCGATCTTGCACTCGCGGCAGATCTCGGAGAAGTCCGCGCGCTCGGAGAGGAACCCGTATCCGGGGTGGATCGCGTCGGCGTTGGTGATCTCCGCCGCGGAGATGATGCGGGAGATGTTGAGATACGAGTCCTTCGATGGACCGGGCCCGATGCAGATCGCCTCGTCGGCGTCGCGGAGATAGGGGGCGTCCTTGTCCGCGGTGGAATACACGCAGACGGTCTCGATCCCGAGCTCGCGGCATGCACGCATGATCCGCTGGGCGATCTCTCCTCGGTTGGCGATCAGTACGCGTTTGAACATCTGCTGAACCTCCGTCCGCGGCGCGCAGTGTGGGCGCGGACGCGTGGGGTGGTGGGGGACTAGTTGGGTTTGACGAGGAAGAGTTTCTGTCCGAACTCGACGGCGTCGCCGTCGTTGACACAGATCTTCGCGATCGTGCCGCTGGTTTCTGCCTTGATCTCGTTGAAGACCTTCATCGCTTCGACAAGGCAGACCACGGAGTCCGGACCGACGGATGCGCCGATGGAGGTGAAGTTGTCCGAATCGGGGTTGGGCTTCATATAGAAGGTACCGACCATCGGTGATTCGATCGCAACGAGCCCCGCGTCGTCATCGCCCGCGGGGGTGGAGTTTGCCGCGGCTGGCGCCGCTGCAGCGGGCGCGGCGGCATGTACGGGCGCTGCGACGGCGGGTGCCCCTCCGCCCTGGTAGATCACGGGCTGGTGGTTCACGACGGTGCCCGCTTCGTTGCCTCGTTTGATGGAAACGGTTTCGGTCTGGTCGTGCAGATCGAGCTCGGTGAGTTCGTTCTCGACCATGAGGCGGACAAGTTCTTTGAGTTTGCGGATATCGATCATGGTATGATTCTGTCGAGCGGGCACTGGATGCATGCCGGCGGTTGGGATCCACGAGTCTCCGGCGTGGAGTGGACGACTCCCCGGTCGGACGATCCTGTATGATACCCCGGACACCGCGATTGTGCGAACGGGCGAGATCACGCCCCGTTCTGTCGCGAACTGCACGGAGTCGCACCCGACCATGCCCAAACACAGCGCGAATACATCGCTCGGGCCGATCGCTCTCTGTGCGTTCCTCCTGCTGCTTGTTGTACTGCTTGTCTCGCCGGCGTTGGGTGCGATTGTCGGCTCGCTCCGCACCCTTGATTCCAGCGAGATCATGCGGTGGACCACGCCTGCACGCGCGGGGTTGCTCGCCCGCTCGTCTGCGATCGCCGCGGCGATCGCGATGGGTGCGACGATGCTCGGTGTCCCGATCGGGTGGGTGATCGGGTCCGGGCGATCGAGGCTCTCTCCGTTGTTGATCGCGCCGATGTGGTTGCCGAGCCTGCTGCTTTATGCCGCGTTCAATCTGCTGCGGGCGCCTGAGACCCGAGTGGGAGCAATGCTCATCGAACTGGCGAGTAACGGACACCGTTGGGTGCCGATCTGGTCGGGTTATCTCCTTGCTTCGCTTGGGCTTGTGGTATGGGCGTCGCCGATCGCTGGTGTGCTGCTCGCGCCGATTTGGTCCTGTGATTCGGGCGGGTTTGATTCCCAGCTGCGTGTCGAGCCGCTCGGTCGAATGCGAAAGGCCCGGCTCTGGATCGGCGCGCATCGCGGCGTGCTCTTCCGCGCGTGGGGGATCCTCACCGTTGTGTTCCTGGGATCCGCCGTCCCGATGCACCTCGCGCAGTTTGATACCTGGTCCATCGTGCTCTGGCGCGAGCTCAGCCAGCGTGGCCCGGACGAGTGGGGGACGGTCTGGGTAGGTGCGGTACCGGTCATGCTCATCGCGTGCGTTGGCGCATCGCTTGTCCTTGGGGTCGTCGGCTCGATCGAGCGGAGCGCTTCGAGGACAAGGGGTGTCGGTGTTGGTTTGGTGCGTCTGCCGGTCTGGGTGCGCGTGTGGGCGTGGGGTGTCTGGTCGCTTGCGGTGCTGGTGCCGATACTTGCGATGCTCTGGTCTCTGGATGATCTCCGCTCGATTGTCCAGTTCTGGCGGTTGCAGGGCGGTGCGTTCGCGGACTCCGCGGGCGTTTCCGCGATCGCGGGGGTGTGCTCGGTGTTCATTGCGGTGTGTGTCGCCGCGGGGATCGGGCATCCATCGGCGATCCTGCGTCGAGCCGGGAAGGCCTCTGTCTTTGCGCTCGTAGCGATCGGGCTGGCCCCGGGTGTGCTTGTCGGCGCGGCGGTTGCGAAGTCGTTTGTGGATGGTTACACGGCGGTCGTGCTTGCGGCGTGCGCACGCACCGCGTTCATCGGCGCGATCGTTGGTGCTCTCATCGGCGCGAGCGAGCCCGGTGCTCAGCGGGCGCTGCGTTGGGTTGAGGGGTCGGTCGGGCTCGGCGCCTGGTCGCGGACGGTGCTTGCTCGTTCGTGGGCCCCGCTCGCGGGCGCAGCGGTGGCGGGGGGGCTGGTCGCGCTCTCCGAGATCGAAGCGTCGGTCCTGGTCCGTCCGCCGGGGATGAGGAATCTGCCGCAGCAGTTGCTCTCGGATCTGCACTATGCAAGGCTCGAGCAGCTCTCCGCCGCGGGGGTGAATCTGCTCGGGATCGGGATCTTTGGCGGGCTGTTCGCGATTGTGCTGCTGCGTGGAATCCGGGTTCATTCCCAGAAGTCGGGCAACCGGCCCGGTCTTGGGGAGTAGATGTCAGTATGATCGGGTCCATGACAGCCGGGTGCCGAAATCTCGGGGGGGTTCGCGTTGTGTGCGTGTGCGCGCTGTCAACGCTCGCCGTGCTCCCGGGGTGCGGGGAACGCTCGACGGATGCGTCCGGTCGGATCCTGAACGCGAGCGTCCTCGGCGAGACGGGCACCCATGTGGGGCAGTTCGTCTACCCGCGTGGGATGGACCTCTTTCTGATGGACGGGCGTCCGATGGCTGTCATCGTTGACAAAACCGCGAGGCTGCAGGTGCTCGATCTCGATTCGGGCAGCGTTGTCGGCGCGATCAAGACCCCCGAGTGGGACCAGGGGATGCCGACGGGGCTGACGGTCGGGCCGTCGCTGCTCGATGCGCAGAAGCAGGCGGTGTATGTCGCGGATACCCATGAGCACCGGGTGCTGATGTACACGCTGCCGCTGCCCTTCGCGGATGAGCCCGGGGCGACCGAGCCCGCGTTCGCGTTCGGCTCCTTCGGGAGGGAGCCGGGCGAGTTCGTTTACCCGACGGACATCGCGCTCCGTCTGAACGCCGACGGCTCTGTTCGCGAGATCTATGTCTCGGAATACGGCGGCAACGATCGCGTGAGCGTGTTTGCCGTCGAGCACGATGATGACGGGATGGGCGTCCGCTGGGAACGGGCGATTGGGGTTGCGAGCGAGACGGTGGACGGGTCGGACGATCCGCGGTCGCTGAGCAGGCCGCAGTCGATCGCGATCCGCAGGCTCGCCGACGGCTCCGAGGAACTCGTGCTGACGGACGCGAGCCACCATCGTATGGGTCGTTTCACGCTGGACGGCGAGCCGATCGCGTGGATCGGCAGCGCGACGGACACCGATCCCAGAGCGATGCGGTTTCCCTACGGGCTGACGCTGCTCGACGACTCGACGGCGCTGGTGACCGAGTTCGGCGGCTGCGTCGTTCGGCATCTGGATCTTGATTCGGGCGAGACGATCGAACGCTACGGCGCGCCTGGACGCGCGGACGGGGAGCTCGCGACCCCGTGGGCGGCGGGTGTGATCGATGGAAAGGTTGTTGTTCTGGATTCTGGCAACAGCCGCCTGCAGATGTTCCGCGCGAGCGGGATCACGGGTGAGCAGCACGCGAGCTCCGGGGGTCGCCCTTGATCCCCGCGCAGGTCACGCTTGGTTCGCTCGTTGTCGGCCCGATCCAGTTCGGGCAGCCGATCATGCTCGTGTTGATCGCGGTGCTCGGCGTGCTGAGTATCCTGATCGCCCGCAAGAGCCTTGCTGGGCTGGGTCGATCCTCTCGGGTTGCAGCGCTCGTGATCCGGATCCTCGCGATCACGCTGATTGTTGGTGCGCTCGCCCGTCCGGAGTTCCGCAGGACGACGGACGCCGTGGGCGTGACGGTGATCGTCGACGCGTCGCGATCGATCCCAACGACGGCCCAGTCTCGCATCGACCAGTACATTGCTCAGGCGCAGAACGATTCTCGTAAGGGGGAGGACCTGCTCGGGGTGATTACCGCCGCCGAGGGCGCGTACATCCAGTCCACACCATCCAAGCACACACGCACGATCGATCGGCAGTTCATCGGCGGGACCGACGGCACGAACCTCGCCGAGGCGGTGAACCTCGCGATCGCGACCGCGCCCAAGGACGCATCGAACCGGCTGGTGCTGGTCTCGGACGGGAACGAGACGGACGGTTCGATCCTCCGCGCGGCGCAGGCGGCCAAAGCGGTGGGCATCCCGATCGATGTGCTCCCGGTCGAGTTTGATTACTCGGAGGAGGTCATTGTCGACTCGCTGCAGACACCATCGAATGTCCGCGTGGGTGACACGATCTCGGTGAAGGTGATCCTGACCGCGGTGCGTCCCGCTGCAGGGCGGTTGATGCTCTCGCAGGACGGCACACCGATCGATCTCAATGCGGACGAGAACGAGCTGGGTGAGATCGTCGAGCTCCACGCGGGGCGCAATGTGCTCGTTGTCCCCGTGCAGGTGCGTCGCCCAGGGCCTCAGCTGTATGAGGCGGTCTTCGAGCCGCTCGCGGTGCTTGATGAGGGTGGTAATCCTGGCGCGACGATCGGTGACTCGATCCGGGAGAACAACATCGCGACCGCGATCACCTTTGTGGGGGACGAGGGGGTGGTGCTCATTGTTGCCGAGGATCCCGCCGAGGCGGTGGTTATCGAGGATGCGCTGCATCAGGCGGAGATCCAGACGGAGCGGATCAACGCGTCGCAGTTTGCGTCCAATCTCCCGGGTCTGGTGAGCTACGAAGCGGTCATCCTGATCAACGAGTCCGCGTTCTCGTTCTCCGAGTCGCAGCAGGAGCTCATGCGTCAGTATGTCCACGAGACCGGGGGAGGGCTCGTGATGATCGGCGGGCCGGAATCATTCGGTGCGGGCGGATGGATCGGTTCACCGCTCGCCGATGCGCTGCCTATCCGGCTCGATCCTCCGCAGAAACGCCAGATGCCGCGTGGCGCACTCGCGATTGTGGTCCACTCCGTTGAGATCCCCCGTGGTGTGTTCTACGGCAAGGAGATCTGCAACGCCGCCGTTGATGCACTCTCGCGACTCGATCTCGTCGGGATTGTCGAGTACCAGGGGCTCGGCGGGACGGACTGGGTCTACCCACTCTCGCCCGTCGGCGACCGGACGGCGGTGAAGCAGTCCATCCAGGATCTGCAGTTCGGGGATATGCCCAGTTTCGATCCGTCGCTGCAGCTCGCGCTGCAGGGGCTCAAGAACGCGAGCGCCGGGCAGAAGCACTGCATCGTGATCTCTGATGGTGATCCATCGCTCTCGCGCACGCTCCTGCGTGATTTCAAGCAGGCGGGCATCACGATCTCGTCGGTCGGTGTCAACCCGCACTCGCCGGGCGATACCAACACGCTGCGCACGATGGCGCGGGTGACTGGCGGGACTTTCTACAATGTCTCGAACAACGCGCTCGCGACGCTGCCTCAGATCTTTGTGAAAGAAGCACAGACGATCCGGCGGGCGTTGATCTGGGAGGGAGAGCCCTTTAGCCCGGCGATGGCGGGCGTGCCGACGGTGACGATGCGCGGGATCAACGGGGTGCCCCCGATCGGTGGTTATGTTGTCGCCGCCGAACGCGAGGGGCTGAGTCTCGTCACACTCCGGGGGAAGGAAGAGGATCCGATTGCCGCCCAGTGGGAATACGGCTTGGGCAAGGTGGTGACCTTTACCTCGGATGTGTCGTCTCGATGGGCGCCCGCGTGGGTCGGCTGGGACGGGTTCAATCAGTTCTGGGAGCAGCATGTCCGCTGGGCGATGCGCCCGGGCGGCAACGCGACACTCCGTGTCAACACCGAGCAGGTCGGTGAGCGCACACGCGTCATCGTCGAGGCGTTTGATCCGGACGGGAACCGCCTCGACTTTGCGAACTTCCGAGCCCGTGTCGCGACGCCGGATGGCAGCGGGCAGCTTGTCGAGGTCCGCCAGGTCGGGCCCGGACGCTACGAGGGTGATTTCTCGTCGAACGATGCGGGCTCGTATGTGATCAACATGCAGTACCGAGCGCCCGGGAAAGAGGGTGCGGTCTACGAAGGGAGCGCCCAGGCGGCGGTGACCAGGCCGTTCGCTGACGAGTTCCGTTCGCTCAAGACCAACACCCCGCTGTTGCAGCAGGTCGCCGCGATGACGGGCGGCATTATGCTCCCCATTGATGCGAGCACGAGCAATCTCTGGCGTCGCGAAGGGCTGACGCCCCCCGTCGCGTTGACCCCGGTCTGGCTCGCGTTCGCGCTTGTCGGTATCGGGGTCTTCCTGCTGGATGTCGCGGTGCGTCGCGTGCGGATCTCGCCGGCGGCGATCATGGCGTCGATCCGTCGATCTGCACGCAAGGAGCAGGACAAGTCCACGGGCGCCGCCGACGCGATGCGTCTGGCGCGGACCAAGGCACGCTCACGCACGGGCGATGACGACGGCGTGAGCCGCAAGAGCCGCAAGTTTGAAGCCGCCCCGGATTCGACGGCCGCGAGTGCACCGATCGCGCTGAAGGGTGAGAGCGAGACCGATTCGCCGCTCGCCAAGCCGAAACGGACGATCGAGAAAGACGAGAAACCTGTTGATGCGCTCAGCGCGCTCCGCGCCGCGAAACAGCGTGCGAAGGACGACATGAAAGACCTGTAGTACATGAGCCGCGCCGGGTGGCGCAGCAAGGAGTTTGATATGGCACAACCCAACGATCCAATCGACACCCCGGCAGAAGTCCGCGCCGAATGCGAGACCTTCCGCGCAACCTTTTCGAAGCTCCGCGATGAGATCGGCAAGGTCATGGTCGGGCAACAACCGGTTGTTGATGCTGTGCTCGTTTGTCTGTTCGCAAAGGGCAATGTCCTGCTCGAGGGTGTTCCCGGGCTCGGCAAGACACTGCTCGTGCGCACGCTCGCGACGACGCTGCACCTGCCGTTCAGCCGGATCCAGTTCACGCCCGATCTGATGCCCGCCGATGTGATCGGCACGAACATCGTCAGCGAAGACCCGGACACCGGGAAACGATCGTTTGAGTTCCAGCGGGGACCGATCTTTGCTCAGGTATTGCTCGCTGACGAGATCAACCGCGCAACGCCAAAGACACAGTCGGCGTTGCTCGAAGCGATGCAGGAGCATTCCGTGACCGTCGCGGGCGAGACCTACAAGCTCGACGAGCCGTTCCTTGTGCTCGCGACGCAGAACCCGAT
>JAGQOC010000070.1 GCA_020427745.1 Phycisphaerales bacterium
AACCAACACGCCCGATCCAGCCCTTCCATCTTTTCCAGCGTGGCGCACCGCCCATTCCGGGAGGGCCCGCCGAAGATGTTGTTGTACGATCGGTTGTCGTCACGGCCTGTTCCGAGCAGCCGAGTTCTCGCCAGCGACCTCCGTGATCATCCCGCGGGCAGTCGCGTATGAACGCCCCCCCGCGCGGAGACGCTGCTGGAGCAGCTCACCGAGGGCGCGGACTCGCTGGTCGCCGCTTCCCATCGCCGCGTCGAAGACCGCGTTCTCGGGATCGCTGACCCTTGTGAGCAGGACGGCTGCAAAGAGCGATGAATCGACGGGCTTCTTCTCTACCATGCTGTCGACAACGAGCTGCTCACGGACATGCTCATCGAAGACACCCATCGGATCCAGCTGTTTCCCGTGCGGCAGCACGAGCAGCATCCCCGCCCGCTCGCTGGCCGAAGCCCGGTCATAGAGATCGGTCAACCCCTGCACAAGGGCCTGTGATTCGACGAGGGTCCGGCGTGATCGCTCGCTCTCTGTCGTGAGCACCATCGCGATCGCCCGGATCCCCCGGTGGCGGACCTCCGCGTCGTCCGATCCGAGCAACGCGAGGAGTTGCTCGTTGCTCATCGAGCTCTCGGCGAGCGGGAGCCGCTGGACGATTGAGGTTTCCGTGACGAGCCCGAAGGGCGAGTTGGTGAGCCCGCCGAGTCTGCCCGCGGTGAATCCCTGGAGCACACGCCAACGCTCTCGCACGGTACCGAACGCCTGGTTATCGATAATCCAGTCGGTATACGGATCGTCCGCGTCAACCGTGACGACGAGTTCCTCGAGCGGCTTGAGGCGCAGCCTGCGGTTGAGTTCGAGCACCTTGGATTTCGCGGTCCCAACAAAGCCGTCCCCCCCGGGCTCCATCCCGGGGATGAGCAGAAGCCTCGACTCGATGGGTCTCGATGCGCCGATCGCGAGCGGCACCGGGGCGTGGTTGCGGATGGTCACCGTGACCTGTGCATCCTCCATCGGCCCGAACCGCTGCTTGGTCGGCTCCACCGAGAGATAGAGGAACGAGGTCGGGTTCTCGATCATCCGATCAATCCAACGCGGGATCGTCCGCTCGATCGCGACAAGCCGGAAGCCGTCAGGGGTCACAACATCGTCCCGTCGCCCGATCGAGACCATACGAGAACGAGCGAACGCGCCGAATGCAGAGAGCGGACGCTCACGGGCGACCTTGTTGTAGTACACAACCGCGGCATCGATGTCCCCGAGCTTCTCGTTGGCGAGTCCGAGGATCATCATATTGTTGACCGAATCCGTCTCCGGATCGATCCCCGCGCGGGCCTCCTCGTACTTGCCCTCTGTGTAGAGGATCCAGGGCTCGATGCGCTCGAAGATACTCTCGAAATCGCGGAGCTCGGAGGAGAGTTTGATGGAGTCCGCACGCATCTGCTCGCCCTCGAGCCCGACCACCGCACGCATCGCTTCCAGAGTCAGCAGCGCACGGACATACTCCTGAAAGAGCGCCGCCCTGTCCGCGCTGCGTTTGCGGGTTGCCTCGAGCGCATTCTCCTGGATCTGCGCGGTCGATGCGTTGATGTCCTTGAGGGTCGCGGCGACCGTCTCGTCGTCCCCAATCACATACGCCGCCAGCAGGCGTATCCGATCCACTGTCAGATCCATCCGGATCTGCTCGGGTCGGGGAAGATCATCCGTCGGTTCGTCTGCGGCGAGGCGGGCCTCGATCATGCTTGCCGCCTGAGCACGCAAGTCCGCCAGCGACGCGTTGAGCTGATGCACGATCGCCTGCGGGCCCGTGATCTGCCAGAGCAACGCGATTCGCTGTTCACGCATGATCGGGGGTTTCTGTTGCCCGCTGATGGTGTAGATCGCGTTGGCGTTATCAAGGAACCGCCTGGCCTGCGTGACCGCCCCCTCGCGGGCGAACTCCTTGGCCATCCCCATGTGGATGTGCGGATCCAGCGGGTCCGACATCAATAGTTGGATCTGCAGATTCATCCTCGTGATCGGGCTCTCGATCTGCTGCGCATACATCTGAGCGATCATCGAGACCGCGTCCTTGTTCGAGGGGTCCAGCCGCTGCGAAAGCTTCAGATATTCAAGGAACTTGTCCGCGTTCCCTGTCTCCCGCTCGAGCAGCGACGCGTCCAGCGCGAGCCTCGAACGCACCGATGCGTCGATCGCGCCCGCATCCGGGCCCAGGTAACGGGCGTAGGCATCGAGGCGTTCCTCGACCGTCTGGTAGGCGTTGATCTTGGCCCCGATCAGCCGGAGGAGCGCGACGGTGTCCGCGGGATCGTTGCGGAGGATGGTCCGTGTCGCGTCGAGCATCCCCCGCTCATCGCCCGCGGACCACGCCGCCTCGGCGAGCAAGCGTGCGAGGTCCGCGTCGCTCGGATCGAGCTCCGACGCGATCGAGAGCGCCGACTGGGCACACACATAATCCTCGATGGTCGGGGAGGGCTGCATCCCGAGATCCAGGATGGCGATCCGTTCGAGCAGCGACGCCAGACGCGGATCCACGGCGGGCTGCGTCGGCTGAGCGGCGATCGAGCCGCACACCATCACCGCAAAGGCACACGCGACGCACAGAGTCTTCATCATTGTCATCCGCCTGGTCATGCCATCCCTCCGCCGATCGCCACCGCCGAGAGTACGACCGTCCCGCCCACCAGGATCGCGCCGAGCCCCGTCTCAACCGTCCGGGCCAGACGCGCAGGAACCCGCGGAAAGACCCGGTCGGCGATACACATCAGGAACACAAGCTGCGCCCCGGCCAGCGCCGAGACCCCCGCCGGGAGCGAGAAACCCGGCCTGCTGAGCACCCCGGACGGGTGGTTATTGAGCAGGATCCAGAGCCCGAGCACGCCGAGTGAGAGCGCCCAAGGCAACGCCGCCGCGATCACCAGTGACATGCTCAACCATCTGCGTGTACCCAAGGGAACCCTCTCGATCAGCCCATCGCCATCGCGATCAGGAACTCGGCATTCGTCTTGTGCTTGCCCAACCTGCTCTTGAGCAGCTCCATCGCCTCGACGACATTCATATCGGCCAGGACCTTGCGAAGACGGTACACAAGCTCGAGCTCCTTGGGGTCCATCAGCAGCTCCTCGCGCCGCGTGCCCGACGCCGCGACATCGATCGCGGGGTACACCCGCTTCTCGACCAGCCTGCGGTCCAGGTGCAGCTCGCTGTTGCCGG
>JAGQOC010000071.1 GCA_020427745.1 Phycisphaerales bacterium
GGAGGAAATGGCCGATCGGATTCAACAGCACGCGGACTGATTCCGCGGGCGATTGCTTGTGAACCCTGGAGCCTGATGATGCACACGAATCCCCCGAAGCCGAGCAGGCTGCTCACGATCGCACTCGCCTCGCTCTCCCTCTTGTCACTCGTCGGTTGCAAATCGGCATCAACTCATTTCACCGGGCGCGTGATCGCCGGCACCATCGGACAGGCGATGGTCGTCGGACCAAACGACGAAAGACTCCAAGAACCGGGGATCCCGGGGCTCGATGTCGTCGTATTGCAAGCGGGCGGGTCCACCGCACGCGGCACCGGGGTGCTCACGCAGGCAATGACCGATGAACTCGGGAACTTCGAGATCACCATCCCCCGCGGCAAACACCCGGCCAATAGCGTGACGGTCCGTGTCCGAGGAGACCAAATCTTCTCCGCACGCTCGCAGACCTTCCTGCCCACCAATGCACAGAAACTCCTGTGCACCGTGATCACTCGAGACGGGTACACACCGCCCGCGCCGACGGAGCCGAACGAAGAATGAGCAGCCTGCGGACCGATCCCGGAACACAAGTCCCCCGGGTCCGCTCCTCCGCTCGCAGAGCCCAAAGCACGGCTCACTCCTCAACACGCAACGCGACCCTCACCATCGCGGGCGTGATGTACATCCTTGTCACCCTCTTCCTCGCTGTTGGCGCGATCAACGCTCAGAATAATCTTCTGTTCTGGCTCTTCGGCTTCGCAATCGCGCTGCTGGTTACCTCGGGTATTCTCAGCGGCAACGCGATGCTGCGATTGAACGCACACGCGTTCCCGGGTGAGAATGCACGCGCCGGCAGGATCCACATACTGCGTTACCGGATAAGGAGTCATTCGCGTCTCTTTCCCCTCTTTGCCCTCATCATCCGCGAGGAAGAGACGGGGTTGCAAACGGAGTCGCCCGGTATCGTTGTCCACCTCGCCCCGGGGTCCTCCGGCGAATCATCTGCTGAAGTTGTTGCGCATACACGCGGCCGGTACACCCTCCCAGCGTTCAGGATCGAATCAACCTTTCCTTTCGGCATCATCCGCAAATGGATCCGGTTCGAACAGCCACGAACGCTGGTCGTGCTGCCGTATGCCCTCCCGCTCCGGCCCGCACCGCTCTTGTTCCAGCCCGGCGCTCGCGCCGAGGACCATCATTCCAAGCCCCGCCGGGGTTCAGGCACGGAGTTCTTCGGGCTCCGGTCGTATTCCCCGGGTGATCCTCGACGAAAGATCGCGTGGAAGACAAGTGCTCGTCGCGATGGGCTCGTCGTGATTCAGCACGCGCAAGAGACCGAACCACGCATTGTTGTTTGGCTCCGCAAGCCCAACGATTTCGATCCGCCTGCCCTCGTTGAGCGGGCAATCGCCCTCGCGTCTTCGGTTTCGAGGGCCGCAGTAGATTCGGGCTACACCGTCGGATTCTGGGCCCCGTGGAGTTCACTCCGCTTCAGTCCATCCGCCCCGGGGCACTCGCAGCTCATGCGGATCGATACCGCGCTCGCGAATCTCGATCTCTCGTTGGATGCGCAGCCCGATACGCCGCCGCCGTCAATGCTGGGCAGCGTGATCCAGGTTGTGTGCCAGGCCGACATGCTCGGGGGGCTTTCGGACGGGTACCTCGCGGCGGACCGTCCCGAATCGTGGCTCATGGAAGGCGAGTCGCTCCCGGATGCGCTCACGATCGAAGCAGGGACAAACGCATGAATCCGCGACCGACGAAATCCAGATCGATCGAGTCCGACTATCGCTTCTCGCTGTTCTGGTCGATCCTTGGGACGCTGACGCTCTTCGCGGTTGCGGACGCGAACCCGGTCTTCGGGGTTCTCTCGCTCGCGGGCGCTCTTGCCGCGTGGAATATCTCCGTCAAAAACAACACCCCGATCTCGAGGTCGGCGATCAATGTCACGCTCGTGCTCGTCCTCGGGCTTGCATTGATTGTCACGATCGGTTCCGGCATCGGCGTGAGCTCGTTCGCGATCTTCGCGGCGATGCTTCTAATCGTCAAGCTCTTCGATCTCCGCTCGCCCCGCGACGAGAGCCAGGTGCTCATCCTGCTCGTCGCGTTGATCGTTGCGTCGGTGCTCACAAGCAACTCGATGCTCACGGGCTTGCTCTTGATGGTCACCGGCGTGGTACTGCTCAAGGCTGTTCTCCGTTTCCAGATGTACTCCGTGGCGTATCGGGCTGGCGTGCACGCTGCCACGGATGTGTTCGAAAAACGCGGCCGAATTGATCTCCGTTCGTTCCAGATCGCGATTATCTTCTTCGGGGGGGTGATCGGGACGCTGGTGTTCATGATTATGCCCCGGAATCTCGGGAACAGTGCCTTCGGCGATTGGGGTGGACAATCCGGATCGGTGACCGGATTCACCGACGAGGTGGAACTCGGCCGCCCGGGGCTGATCTCCCAATCCTCCACCCCGGTACTTGATCTCCAGGTCTTCGATCGCAACGCGAAGAATATCGGCCAGCCCGAATCCCCGGCGATCTACCTCCGTGGAGCGGTGCTCGGGTCCTACCAAAGCGGGCGATGGACCTATGACGATGGACGCCAGGGGTCGATCCTCGGCATCCACAACCTCCCCGCGGAAACCACCATCCGCCCGGCGAGCAATCCATCCCGTCAGCCTTGGAGCCGAGAGTACCGCATCTCGTTAAGGAGTTCGAGTCTCAGCGAGTCCCCGATCTTTGTCCCATGGCTGCCCACCGAGTTTCGCTCATCGCTCGCGATGCGGTTCGGCTATGACAAAAGCAACGGGCAGATGGTCCATGAAGGTACCGCAAGTCTCAGCTACCGAGTCCGGACCATCAACCCCGAGCTGGTGCAGGCCGTCTACCCCGCGAAGTACACCCGCCCGATTGTCAAAGCATCCGGGATCACCGAACGCATCGAGGGTCTTGCATCCGAGATCCTGAGCAACGCGGGGATCGAGCCCGATCCTCAGCTCCGCCCATTCAGCGATGATCTGCCCGCGATCCGCCTGCTCGAATCTCACCTGCAGAGCAAGTACGCCTATACCCTTCATAGCGAGCCTGTTCCCGCCGGGCGGGATGCGACAGAGTGGTTCCTCTTTGATCGTCGCGAGGGGCACTGCGAGTACTACGCGTCCGCCCTGGCGTTGCTTGGGAGGAGCATCGGGATCAACACCAGGGTCATCACCGGTTATGTCGCTTCGGACTTCAACGAGGTCACCGGGCAGTACATCATCCGCGAATCCAACGCCCACGCATGGGTCGAAGCGGAGGTCGGCCCCGACAAATGGCTTGTTTTCGACGGCACACCCCGCGCGGATTTTCAGCAAATCCATGAGCCCAAGCCAGGGCTCTTTTATTCGATTACCCGATTGTACGAAACCATCGAGTATGCATGGGTGAAGGGGGTCATCGGCTACGATTCGCAATCACGACGCCGAATCTTCGGGGACATCGCTCCAGACTTTGGACTGATGAAGTTCGGCTACAAGCTCCGCGAACGCGTCGGACGCTCCCGGGGCAAGCTTGTTGGGCTTGCCATCGGGATCTCGGCGATCGTGTTCGGGACCTCCTTTGTCCTCGGGCTTCTCATGCTCCGGTTCCGGACAGTGCTCCGCAGGCTCCTCGATCCGCTCGCCGCAATCGCCCATCGGCTGCTCGCGGTGTTCGGTGTGCGGAGCGGAACACCTGAACAGCGTGCCGGAGCGCAACTCGAGCGAGCAATCACGCGCAGGCTCTTGGCTGTTGGTGTTGAGCGAGATTTCAGCACGCCTCTGCAGACCGTTGTCGAGGCGTCGGGCGACCGGATCCCGATCGGGCTCCACACCCGCTTGATCGATGGGGTCGCGGTGCTCTACAAGCTCCGCTTTGCGCCTGCTCAGGGCGCACCTGGAATGGGGGAAGTCTTGGACATGGCCCGGAGGATAAGCAGGTCCGAGAAACAATGAGCTTAGTCGTATCTCGTTCGAAGGTACGGATTTGCGGAATCGGCTTCATTGCAAAACCGATTCTCCCGATTTCAATGGGAACACCCCGAATGAAAGGACGATCGATGCCCGCAAGCCGATCCCGCACGGACCGTTGGAAAGACAGCCTCTGGCGAATCTACGAGCGAGGCGGGGGGCTTGAGTTCACCATCGAACGCCCTGAGCACAGCCAGACGGATTCGAAGGATCTCATCTGGCGTGTGCATGTGCTCGATCTCTCCGAGCAGGAGATCACCGTTGAGCAGCCCGGCGCGATGGGTGTTCCGTTTCAGATCCAGGATGGCACACCGCTCATCGGGATCCTCGCCGTCGGGCAGAACAAATGGATGTTCCACACCACGGTCCTCGGGCACACCCGGGTGAAGACCCGCAACGGCGAGGTGCCGGCACTCCGCGTGCAGATGCCCGAAAAGGTCGAACGCTGCCTACGCCGCAACTTCGACCGCATCTCGACGGCGCAGGTCAGCATGCCCAATGTCGAGTGCTGGAAACTTGTCAACCCGCAGTCGGCGGTCCCGTTTGAGGTCGCCAACGAGGTGCAGATCGGTGACCTGCTCGCTGCCGGGAAGACCGCGGACGCGACCGATGACCCGAGCGCTCTCCCCGAGGTCGGCCCGAAGTTTGACGCGGTCCTCTCCAATGTTGGCGGCGGCGGTGTCGGGCTGATCGTGGACAAGGAGAACCGTGCATCGATTGATTCGGGCAAGGTCTTCTGGATCCGTCTGGATCTCCGTCCGACCGTGCCCGCCCCAATGGTCCTGACCGCGAGGCTCGCGCACACACATATCGATTCACAGCAGAACACCTACGCGGGGTTTGCCTTTGATTTTACGATGAATCCCCAGCACAAGTCTTTCGTCGTTGGACAGATCGCCCGGTACATCCGGTCGATGCAGCCTTCGAGTAGCAAGGCCGCGTAAACGAACTCAAAGACAGATAGCGACAAAAAAACCGCTCATCGAGCGGTTTTTCAGAGGTCCTGTTTGTTGAGCGAAGATTCAGTTCATGGTCAGCGAGTGCTGCACCGGGTTGTCCACCACCATGAGCCTCGCGTTGCCGGTCAGTGACTCCAAGCGGATGCTATTGGTTCCGTCGTTCCAGACGCCCGTCCACCGCCCGACCTCGGGGCGGGAGTTCTCGGTGAGCCCGTGCTTGGACCAGAAGGTGGTCAACCCACGCGGGGCGACCAGTTCGATGGTTCCCCCGGCGTCCGGGCCCGCGACGAGCGTGACATCCCCATCGTTTGTCCAGGCCGAGATGTTCTCGTGCAGGGTGCTCTCCGAGCGGATCTCGATATCCCCGCCGGGG
Source organism: Phycisphaerales bacterium (assembly GCA_020427745.1). Lineage (GTDB taxonomy): Bacteria > Planctomycetota > Phycisphaerae > Phycisphaerales > UBA1924 > UBA1924. Next base: position 5,291 of record JAGQOC010000071.1, read on the forward strand.
TGCTGTTCGTCGCCGGAGACGACATCGATCACGCCCGAGACGCCGACGATATCGATCTTGCCGTCCGCATTCCAGACACGGAGCCCGTCGCACTGGGGCACATAGACGGTGATATCCACCGGGAGCCGGTAGCCCTCGATGGTGAGGTCCGTGGGGCGGACGACAAGGGTCGAGAGCTCGCCGTCGGTGATGTGCTCGGCGGTGAAGTATTCGCCGGTCGGATCAAACCCGAGCTTCATCCGCATCGAGCGCCACCGCATCAGATTCTCCTTCTGCACTCGGAAGCTGATGTGGGCCTCCTCGTGACGGGGGAGGGCGACGACCTTGACATTACCCTTGGGGTTCTCGACATCGACAGCGGTAAAGCGTCCGATGGTCACCGGGGTGCCCTGAATCTCAACCGAATGGGCGATCTCGTCGGCGGCCATCCGGGCCCGGAGTCCGCCCATGCGCTTGCATCCGACGGAGGTCAGGGTCAGGACCCCGAGGAGAGCGATCGGGACCGCTTTTCGGAGGAAATGTGCATGGCGGGCGGTGGTGGTCGTCGGCATGGGCTCTGATCTCCGGCTTTTTGCCCGTTGGGGCGTCAGAAGTACATTCTGGGTCTCAGCAGTTGCTAAGATAGGTTCATGTTGTGTTCCCGGAGGTCCCGGAGACACAGAATCATACAGAAAATCACCCGTTCAGCGCCCTCCGCGGGCTTGGTACGGATGTACATCGAGTTTATCGGCTTGTTCGGGGGTTGCCTTGCAGATCCTATCCCGAAGAATTCACCTCTCCATCCCGGGAGTCTTTCCCTATCCCGATCTCTCCAAGCCGCTGATGCAGATCTTGCGCTCCCGATTGTACGACCGGATGCCGGCCCCTGTTCGCTGGCGGGTTCAATCGGCCCTGGGAGCTCGCGAGAGCGTTTGGGGCCGGAGGATCCAGCTTTGGCACATCCCGCACCTCTCCTGATCGGATCGATCGCTCATCCAACGCTCGCGCAGACGGGCACCGTCAACGGCATCACACTGCTCATCGTCGGCGTGGTCGCGATCGCGGTCGGTGTCGTCCTCGGGGTCCTGTTCTCGGGAGTCTTGGCGGGGAAAAAGCTCGCGGCGGCGAGGGCCGAGGCCGAGCAGCTCACCCGGCGTGCGGAGGAGGATGCCAAGACCGCGGCAGAGAAGATCCGCCTCGACGCGGAGAACAAGGCGCTCGAACGCAAGGAGCGTGTGGACAAGGAGCTCGAGGCCGCCCGCGCCGAGGTCCGCGAGTCCGAAAGGAGACTCGCCAAACGCGAGGACCTGTTCGATCGCAAGGAAGAGACCCTGACGGCGAAGGACCAGGAACTCACCAAGCTGCAGTCCAGGATGGACAACAAGCGCGACGCCCTCAACGCGAAAGAGGCCGAGCTGAATGAGCTCCTGAGCAAGCAGCAGAAGGAGCTCGAACGCGTTGCCCAGATCGATCGCGAGCAGGCCAAAGAGCTCCTGCTTGAGCGGGTCGCCGACCAGAGCCGGGCGGAGATGGGCAAGGTGACGCGGTCGATCATCGAGGAGGCCGAGGAGGGAGCGAAGGAAGAGGCGAAGGAGATCCTCATCAACGCGATCCAGCGTTACGCCAACGAGCATTCCTCAGAATCGACCGTGCGGACGGTCGCGATCCCCTCGGACGACATGAAGGGGCGGATCATCGGGCGTGAGGGGCGGAACATCCGCGCGATCGAGAAAGCGACGGGCGCGGATATCATCGTCGACGACACGCCGGGCGTGATTGTTGTGTCCTGTTTCGACAAGGTCCGTCAGGCGATCGCGGTCCAGTCGCTCGAACGGCTCGTCACCGACGGACGCATGCACCCCACCCGGATTGAGGAGGTCGTCGAGAAGGTCCGCTCGGAGATCGGGGAGAAGGTTATCAAGGCGGGCAAGGACGCGGCCGTTGAGCTCGGGCTCAAGGGCATCCACCCCAAGATCATCGAAGCGATGGGCAAGCTGAGCTACCGGACGAGCTACGGGCAGAATGTCCTCAACCACTCGATCGAGGTCGCGTTTCTATCGCAGATCATCGCCGACCAGCTCGGGTTGGACGGCAAGCTCGCCAAACGCTGTGGGTTCCTCCACGACATCGGTAAAGCGATGGACCACGAGATGGAGGGCGGGCACCCAAAAATCGGCATGGAGTTCGCACGCCAGTTCGGCGAGAAGGACGAGGCGGTCCTCAACGCGATCGGCGGGCACCACGCGGATATCCCCGCGACGACCTGGTACACCCCGATCATCATGGCGGCCGATGCCGTGAGTGCTGCGCGTCCAGGCGCCCGGCGTGATTCGATGGAGCGGTATGTCCAGAAGCTCAACGATCTGGAAAGTATCGCCAAGGACATGCCGGGCGTGTCCGAGGCGTTCGCTGTGCAGGCGGGGCGAGAGGTCCGCGTGATGATCGATGCCGACCGCGTCTCGGACGACGAGGCGTATCTCGTCGCCCACGAGATCGCCAAGCGGGTGTCCGACGAGATGACCTTCCCGGGCGAGATCCGCGTGACGGTTCTTCGCGAGACGCGAGCAATCGAGATCGCACGCTGAGTTTCAGCGGAGCGTGACGAGCAGGAGTGCGAGCGGCAGGAGCCTCGCGTCCACCGCGTCCCGCTGGCGCCGGAGGCGCATGAAAGCAAGGTTGGTCGCGACGATCCCAAACCCGAATCCGAGCGATCCGATCGTGAATCTGTCGTGGATCATCAGGGTGCAGATTGCGATGAGGTGAGCGAGCATGGACAGTCTCCACGCCGGGGACCTTCCGAGCAGAACCGGTATGCTCTGGGTGTTGTACGCACGATCGGCGTCGTGGTCGTCGAGGTCACAGAGGATCGCGTCGGCAAACACGAGCGTCCCGATGATCGCGAGCGGGATCAGCACGGCGGGCGATCGGATCGGTTCGAGGGTGCCGATTGTTGCGAGCGTGGTTGCGGTTGCGAGGGCGGTGTGTGCACCGGCGATGAGGATCGCTTTGACAGCGGGCAGGTCCTTGATGCGCGGACGGTCCGCAAGCGGCGGTCGACCCGCGTAGAAGAACACGCAGCCCAACGCGAGCGGGGGGATGGGAATCAGCCAGGGCGAGATCCATCCGCCGACCGCGGTGTTGAGCATGAACCCGAGGACGATCAGCAGCCGGAGAAGCGTTGCATGCTTGGAGAGGAAGCTGAATCGTGCGGGCTGGGCGAGGGCGTCGGCGGGGTCCAGCCGATTGTCCGACGCCTTGACCCGATCGAGGAGGTAGCACCCGTGCGCACAGAGCCCGACAAAGAGGCAGGCTCGCCAATCGATCGAGCGATCGGCGAGGAGATCCATCGTCAGTATCAGCACACCGACAGTGTACAAAGGGGGCCAGAGCGCAAGATGGCCGAGCACGCGGATCACCGTGTAGCTGCTGCAGAATCGAGTAGGATGCGTATTTTGGACGATACGAAAGGTCGGGGCATGTGGAATCAGATCGGATGATCGGGTTGGAGTCAACCAGATTCGCTCGAGATGCGTACAGATCACCGGAGGCTGCATGACAGACGACCAACCAGACACCCCGAGGATGATGAATGGGCCCCGCCAGATGGTGATGGAGGCGGCGAGAGAAATCGCCGGTGATCCGCCATCTCCGAAGCTGCGTTCGTTGATCTGTCCGTTCTGCGGAGCGGTGACGCCGGATACGGGACGCTGCAAATCGTGTGCGGCGCGGTTTGATCCGCTGAGCAGGCAGGCAACACAGAACCAGATGGGCCCCTGGACGATCCGCGACGAGCAGTCGCCGTTCCGTCCGGGGTGCACCTACGAAACCCTGCTCCGCTTGATTGACCAGGGTGTCGTGCGTCTGGACACGGTCATCCGCGGGCCGACCACACGCCAGTTCTGGACGCTCGCGAGACACACGCCCAGCGTGGCGCACCGGCTGGGGGTGTGTCACAACTGTCAGACGGCTGTTGATCGGGAAAGCTTTATGTGCCCGTCGTGCCAGGCGTCATTCACGCCCGAACGGGATCGACAGCACATGGGGCTCGGTCCCTCGCGCCCGCTTCCCGGGCAGGCGGCGATGATCCATGCGAGTCCGGAGATGCTCGCGAGCCCAGCGGCTCAGATGCCGGGGAATGAGACACCCAAGAATGCTGCTCGTGATGAGGATGCGATGCAAGCGATCATTGAGTGGAGGCGTGCATTCCAGAGCGAACGCACACGCGCATGGATCGCGGTCGGGCTTGCGGGTGTTGTGACCATCATGGCGATTGGTTACGGCGTCATGGGATTGCGGTTCGGGCCCGGGGCGGGCGGAGAAGCCCAAACCACTGCCGAATGACATCGATGGGGGTTGCTGTCTTCAAGGGATCTGGTATGGTGGGGGGGTGAACAGGCGGTTGCATTGAGACGAACACGGAGTGAAAACGCGGGTTTTACGCTGATCGAGCTGCTGGTCGTCATCGCGATCATCGCATTGCTGATCGGTGTCCTGCTCCCGGCTCTCGCGAAGGCACGGCAGACCGGAAAACTTGCGGTGTGTCAGAGCAACTATCGGCAGTACGGCGTCGCCGCGGCTTCCTATGGGACTGATTTTCGCGGGGTGATCCCGAGCTACTCCTGGCGCGGGGGTGAGCGATCCGACTCTCCCTATCCGGATCTGCAGTTTCCCGAGAATGATCGCATCGCGGTGATGTTCCAGGCCGTGAGCATCCTCCGCGAGGCGACCGGTGATGCATCAATCCCGATCCAGTCCGGGTGGACGCCGATGATGCTCTACAACCACCTGCCGATGCTCGACTACCTCGGCGCGTCGCTGTTGGATGAGAAAGTAACGGTTTGCCCGGCGGATGAGTACCGAAAGGAACTCCGCGAGCAGCCGGTGGACGGATTCAACCGATCAAGGTACCAGACGAGCTTCGATATCGTGCCCGCGGCGTTTAGTGATGACCAGAAAGTCGGGACTCGGGAGACGATCTCGCAGCTCGAGCTGAACTCCGTGGGGACCTACCAGAATGTTCGGCTGCCCAACACGCCCGGATCGCCGTTCGTTCGTCAGCGAAAGTTTCTCGAAGTTGCGTACCCGAGCAGCAAGGTCTACGGCTACGACACACACCAGCGGCACTTTGGGCGGCCATATATCTATTTCGCGATCCCGGACGCTCGTGTGCCGGTGATGATGTTTGATGGCTCGGTGTCGGTTCGTCTGACACGCGACGCGAATCCGGGGTTTCAGCCGAACGATCCGGGCTCACCCGAGCCGACACGCTTCCGCCATCGTCCCTTCGGGATCGAGGGCGACGCGCTGGATCCGGGCGGCGATGAGGTCATCGGGTACTACAAATGGACCCGTGGCGGGCTGCGGGGAATCGACTTCGGGGGCTCGGAAATCAACACCGGGCAGCCCCGCCCGTAGCTCTTTGCGGGCTCGATCGGATAGAATCGCGTGTTCACTGATGCACGAGGAGGTCCGGATGAGCGAGACGAGGAGCCTTTCAGTCCTGCTGGCAGACAAGTTCGAGGAGGATGGGGTCCAGGCGCTGCGTGAGCTCGGGCACACGGTCCATGTCGATCCCGATCTCGGTGCGGACACACTGGCGGACGCGATCCGGGCGACCGGGGCGGAGGTCTTGTGCGTGCGTTCGACCAAGGTGCCGGCCCGGGTTCTGGAAGCCGCGAGCACACTCAAAGTCATCGTCCGAGGCGGAGCGGGTTACGACAACATCGACTGCGAAGCAGCGGGGAAAGCCGGGATCGCGGTGTGCAACACCCCGGGCATGAACGCGGTCGCGGTTGCGGAGTTGGTGTTCGGGCACCTGATCAATCTCGACCGCCGAATCGGTGCGCAGACGGACGAACTCGCCGGGGGGCACTGGAACAAGAAGGAGTACTCCAAGGCACGCGGGCTCAAGGGGCGGCGGATGCTGGTCGTCGGCATGGGCGCGATCGGGACCGAGGTCATCAAGCGAGCGCAGGCGTTCGGGATGAAGATCTCGGCGCAGTCGCGTTCGCTCCGTGAGGATACCGCGCGGGCGTTGGGGATCGAGCTGATCCCGTACACCCGCGAGGCGCTCAGCGAGGCGTTGGGGAAGGCGGATGTGGTGAGTATCCATGTCGCGGCGACGCCGGACACGCACGAGCTGTGCGGCCCCGGGTTCTTTGAGGCGATGAAGCCGGGCGCGTACTTCATCAACACCTCACGCGGCGAGATCGTCGACGAGGAGGAACTCGCCAAAGCGATGAAGACCAAGGGTATCCGGGCTGGTCTTGATGTCTACGAGGACCAGCCCTCCGGGAAGGATACGGAGTGGAAGCCCGCGATCGCGGATATCCCGGGGATCTCGCTGACGCACCATGTGGGGGCGTCAACGGACCAGGCGCAGATCGCGGTGGTGGAGGAGGTTGTGCGGATCGTGGAAATCTATTCCAAGACCGGCACGCCCCTGCATGTTGTCAACGCACAATACCTCGCGGACCTTGCGCCCGCGGAATAAGAGAACGAAGAAGGAGCCGAGCCATGACCGATCGTGTATACAACTTCTCCGCGGGTCCCGCGTGCCTGCCCGAGTCTGTGCTCAAGCAGGCGCAGAAGGATGTCTGGAATATCCGCGACACCGGGATCGGGATCCTGGAACACTCACACCGCGACGCATGCTTTGATCGGATTACGCACGAGACGGAAGCAGACTGCCGAGCGGTCGGGAACATCCCCGACACGCACGCGATCTTCTGGATGCAGGGCGGCGCGACGAGCCAGTGCTACATGGTGCCCGCGAACTTCCTCCCCGAGGGCAGGACCGCGGACTATTTCCAGACCGGGAAGTGGGCGAACGATTCGATCAGCGAGGTCCCGCTCTATGGCAACTGTCATATCTGCGGCTCGTCCCAGGGTTCGGGATACAACTTCATCCCCAAGGGCGACCAGGTGAAGTACTCGGACAAACCGGTGTATGTGCAGTTCACCTCGAACAACACGATCATGGGTACCGAGTTCCACAAGGAACCCGAGGCGCCGGCGGGCGCGTTCCTCGTTGCGGATATGTCGAGCAACATCTATTCACGCCCGATGGATTTCAGCAAGTTCGGGCTGGTCTACGCCGGTGCGCAGAAGAATCTCGGTCCTTCCGGTGTGACGCTCCTGATCGCACGGAAGGATCTGATCGAGGAGCCCGTGCGTCCGCTTCCCAGCATGGTGGCTTACGGGAACCATGCGACGAAGGAGGGGCGGTTCAACACGCCTCCGACCTTCGGCGTGTACCTGATGGGTCAGGTGTTCAAGTGGATCCTGGCCGAGGGTGGGCTTGCGGCGATGGCTGAGCGGAACAAAGAGAAAGCCGCGATTGTGTACGATTTTCTTGATTCGCAGGACTTCTATACCCCGCACGCAGTGAAAGAGGATCGTTCGGCGATGAACATCACTTTCAAGTGCCCGACGCCGGAACTGGATGATCTGTTTGTCGAACAAGCCGAGGCGAAGGGGCTCAGCACGCTCAAGGGCCACAAATCGGTCGGGGGGATGCGGGCGAGCATCTACAACGCGTTCCCCAAGCAGGGGTGCGTGGCGCTCGTCGAGTTCATGAAGGCGTTTGCGCTCGAGCACGCGAAGACCGCGAACGCCTGAGCCCGCTTTTCTACTCTGGAATGACCCGCGATCAGACGCGGGTTTTTTCATGGATGAGAGAGAGGCAGCGAGTGAGGACTTCCTCGGTTGTGATCCGTTCCATGATTGCCGTGTTGGCTTTGTCCTTGTGATCGAGGGTGTCGCCTTCCTTGAGGTGCTGGATGACGGAATCATCGCGGCGGTAGGGGCCGACAAGGGAGGCATCGGTCGGGCCGAAGAGAGCGACGATCTGGCGGTCGAAACCAACGCCCATATGCAGCGCGGCGGAATCGTTGGCGACGACCAGATCGGCGCGGGAGATCAGTGCCATCAGCTGCGTGATAGAGGTCGAGCCGATCCGGTCGGTGATGTGCGGGTGCTCTCGGGCGAGCTCGACGAGCGGGGCGCATTGCAATCGTTCGCCCGGGCCGCCGACGAGGATCACGCGGTGGGTGCCGCGTTTGGCGAGCGCCTCGGCGAGCTCGACAAAGCGTTCGATCGGCCAGCGTTTGGATCCCCATCGGCTCGTCGGCGCGAGCACGATGTACGGGTTCGGGTACTCGATGACCACCTCGGAGAGCTCGTCCTGCCCGGTGTAGAGACGCATGCTGGGTTTGGAGATATCACACCCGATCCCCTCGGCGAGCGCGAGCATCCGATCGACGGTGTGCGCGTCCTTTGGGGCGTCGATTCGTTTGGTGTAGAAGATCCAGCCGAGTTCCTGCGCGTTGCGATAGCCGACGCGTTCTTTGGCGCCGGAGATATACGCGAAGAATGCGGAGCGGAGGAGCCCCTGGGCGTCGATAACAAGGTCGTAGCGGGGGGCGCGGAGCGTGCGGAGCCAGCGGATGAGCGGGCGGACTTTGGCTTTTTTGAGCTGCCTGGCGAGTGCTTTTCGCGGGAAGGGGATGACATTGTTGAGTGCTGGGTGGTGGGTGATCGATCCCGCGAAGGAGTCCTGCACAAGCCAGTCAATCTGAGCTTCGGGGAAACGGGCACGGAGTGCATCGAGCACCGGGACGGTCCGGCAGACATCGCCGAGCGCGCTCGGGCGGATAATCAGGATCTTCTGGGGGGTCTCGATGTTCATAGCGTCGGTGCCGGATAGGTGCAGCTGGTGCGGTCGGTTTCCCAGACCGTGACCCCGAGCAGCGTTGCCCCCTCGGTGAGCGTGCGGATTCGTGGATGGAGCTGCTCGAAGCAGAAACGGGCGATGTTCTCGACGGACGGCATGACGCCGCCGAGGGCTTGGTCAAACGCTGGGCAGTCGGCATTGAGGTGCTTGTGATCGAGCTGGTTGATGATGGTTTCTTCGACAGCCGCGTCGATTGTGGAGGGCTGGGGGTGCTCACCAATCGGGATCATAATCGCGGGCTCAACTCGGTAGTTGTGCCCGTGTCCGTTGGGGTTGTTGCACTTGCCGAAGACCCTGCGGTTGGTCTCCGCATCGAGGTGGTCGGTGTGCAGCCGGTGTGAGGCGGAAAACTCGTATCGCTGGCGGAGGATGACCGCGTCGGTGCTGGTGTCTGTGTTCATGGTGAGTGTGGTTGCGGGGGTGAGGGCGAAGGTGATCGCGGTGAGGGGTTGGGCGAGGTTGGCTTTGGCTCGCTCCCAGAGTTCCGGCATCAGCGAGGCGGGCTCGATCTCGGGTGATGTGTCGCAGACGCGGGCGATCACCGGGATCAGGTGGTCACGGGCGACGCGGTCGAGGGTGTGGATATCAACGAGGTAGCCGGTCTGCGGATCGGGGTTGCCGGAGCAGCTGAGGGTGAGTTCGTAGTAGCGTCCGAGCCCGGACATGCTCGGGCGGGCGTTGTAGCCGTTGGTGCCTGTCTGGTTGTGGTCGGGGTTGATGCTGAACCGGACGGTTCGGTGCAGTATCACGGCAGCAGGTCCACTGGATTGCTCGCTGGGTTCCGGTCTCGTAGTATCCGCTCGGTGCATCGGGGGGAATCATAGAAGCGAAAGGACCGTCTATGGGACACACGCAAACAGAGATCTTTCGGTGTGCAAGGGCATCTTCTCTGGCGTTGATTGCTGGTACGACACTCTTTTTCGGAGGCTGCACGCCTGGGGATGCGAGTGACGCATCGTCGGTTGCGGCGGAGAAACAAGGAACCGACAAGCCGCGGGTAGACGCGGGAGAGGATACGCAGATGAGCACGGCAGACACAGACAAGACATATGTGCTGAACCACGAGATCGAGATGATCGACGGTGAGACGCAGTCGCTCGAGCAATACAAGGGGCGTGTCGTGATGTTCGTGAATGTCGCGAGCAAGTGCGGCTATACCAAGCAATACGAGCAGCTCGAAGCGATCTACCGGGAATACAAGGACCGCGGGTTCGTGGTCATCGGGTTCCCGGCCAACGACTTTGGGGCCCAGGAACCGGGCACGAACGAGGAGATCGCGGAGTTCTGCTCGAGCACATTCGATGTCACTTTCCCAATGGCGGCAAAGATCCATGTCAAGGGCGATGAGGTCGCGCCGCTCTACAAGCAGCTCGCGGAACAGGCCCCCCCGATCGGGGGTGAGCTGGGCTGGAACTTCACGAAGTTCCTCGTTGCGAAGGACGGGCGGGTGAGCGACCGCTTCGACACCAAGATTTCGCCCGACGATCCGGCGGTCATTGCGGCGATCGAGGAACTGCTCGGCTCGGATTAACCGAATCTTTGCGCGACCTAAACCCGTTTCTGCGGGTGATATACGGGCCCTTCACGGAAGCTTTACCCTTCGGAGGTCGATCGCCCGGATATCCGTGTAATTATCTTGTTATCCGAGGGCGGAGTGCCCGAGGCATCAGGAATAAGGAGCACAGGTATGCGTCTTCCGAGTATGAAAGCTTTTCGTGTCGTGTTGGGGGCCGCGGTTGTTGCCCCGCTGATTGCCATGGGCACCGGCGATGACGGGTTGATCGATCGCGATCTCCCGGTCTACAAGGCAACGAGCGGCGTGTCGGGCAACATCAAGTCCATCGGTTCGGACACCATGAATAACCTCATGACCCTCTGGGGCGAGGAGTTCCGCACCTTCTATCCGTCCGTCAAGGTCGAGGTTGAGGGCAAGGGCTCGTCGACCGCGCCACCCGCGCTGATCGAGGGTCAGTCGACCTTCGGCCCGATGAGCCGGGCGATGAAGTCCTCAGAAGTCGATAAGTTCGAGGAAGCATTCGGGTACGAGCCCGTCGCGATGCGGACGGCGATCGACTGCCTCGCGGTGTATGTCCACAAGGACTGCCCGCTCGACGCGATCACCATCGAGCAGATCACCGCGGTGTTCTCCGTTGCGGGTCAGGACATGACCTGGGGCGATCTGGGTGTTACCGATCCGGCGTACAAGAACCGCCCCGTGAGCATCTATGGGCGGAACTCCGCCTCGGGCACCTACGGCTACTTCAAGAAGGTCGGGCTCCAGGGCAACGACTACAAGGCGAGTGTGAAAGAGCAGCCCGGTTCGTCGGCGGTGGTCCAGGCGGTCACCAACGATCGCTTCGGCATCGGCTACTCGGGCATCGGCTACAAGACCGCGGGCGTCAAGGCGCTCAAGGTGTCCTACGAGGGCGACGAGCCCGTCGAGGCGGGGGCAGAGAGCGCCTACTCGGGCGAATACCCGATCGCACGCTTCCTCTACCTCTATGTGAACGCGGACCCGCGGACCGGGATTGTCGACCCGCTGCGTGCCGAGTTCCTGCGTCTGGTGTTCAGCCAGCAGGGGCAGGAGATCGTTGTGAAGGACGGGTACTTCCCTGTCCCCGCATCGATTGCGCGTGAGGACCTCGAGGCGGCCAAGATCACGCCGAACTTCTAAGCCCGGACGGGTACATACAGAATCCATGCATGGGAAGCGGGTAGTATGATCCGCTTCCCATGCATATTTGAAGGGGTTCCATGCACCGGACAGGGGATACTGCACGACGGGCGGCCTCTCGCAGGCTTCACGCGATGGACGCGGCGGCTGAGTTCGTGGTGACCATCGGGGGGTTCGTTGTGCTCTCCGCGGTGCTCGGGATCTGCGTGTATCTGGCGTGGGTTGTGGTGCCGCTGTTCGTGGGCGGATCGCACGAGACCGCGACAGAGGGCACGATGTCGAGTTCTGCCCCGCTGGAGATTGTCCTTGACCCGTACACCAACGCGGGGGGGCTGGTCGGCTCGGACGGGATGTTCCGTACTTTGCTGGTCCCGACCGGCGAGATCGCCGGCGAGATGAGTCTGTCGACAGAACACGGGAGCCCAACCGCGGTCTCGGTTAACCGGAACGGTGAGTTGGTTGCGGCGGGGTACGCCGACGGTTCTGTTCGGCTCGGGGCGGTGGGATTCGAGAGCACATTGATTGCGCAGGACGAATCCGCCGCGGAGTTTGAGCGGATTGATTCGGGGTACATCGCACGCATCGAGGACGGGCAGCGGCGCGTTGTTGTGACCGAAGAGCTCGGTGAGCCGGTGCTTCTCCGGAAGGGCGAGGGTGCGGTCACGGCGATCGACTACCGTGTGGATCCGACGGGCAAGAAGACACTCGTGGCGCTCCGGGCGGACGGCACGGTTCTCGTCAACTCCGTACGCACAATTCGCCCGCTCGGCGGTGGGGCGCCGCGGACGAAACTGAGCACAAACGCATTCGAGCTCGCGGACGACGGGGAGTTGCCGCACTGGGTGTATGTCACCGGCGACGGGGACTTCGTGCTCGCGGTCTGGGAATCGGGTCGCTTGGAACGCTACGCATCGGACGGCAAGGACTTCGGGCTGGTCGAGACGGTTGCGCTCGTCGAACCCGGCGTGCGGATCACGGACACGACGATGTTGCTGGGGGCCAAGACGCTTCTCGTCGGGGATAGCGAGGGGGCCGTTTCTGCGTTCCATGTGACAGATGATCCTCGCCGTGACTTTGCGGACGGGAATCGGGTGGTTCGTGCGCACAAGATGAGGAGTTCGGACGGCGCGGTGATCGATATCTCTGTGAGCGTACGGGACCGAACAATCGCGGTTCTCCACGCCAACGGCTACATCGATGTTCGTTACGAGTCGAGCGAGAAGCACATTACGCGCTTCAAACCCGCGATCGAGAACCCGGTGCGTGTTTCGCTTGCACCGAAGAATGATGCCGTGCTTGTGCTCGGCGAGGACGGGTCCTATCAGATGGATTTGGTGAAGCTCGGGTACCCCGAGTTCAGCGCCAAAGCGGTATTCGGCAAGGTGTTCTACGAGGGCGGGCGCGAGCCGGAGTATGTCTATCAGTCTTCGTCCGGCGATGACGCTTCGGAAGTGAAGATGAGCCTGATGCCCCTGATTTTCGGGACGCTCAAGGCGACGATCTTTGCCATGATCTTCGCTATTCCCGTGGGTGTGCTCGCGGCGTTGTATTCGAGCGAGTTCCTGAGCGGGCGTGTTCGTCGGGTGGTCAAGCCTTCGGTTGAGCTGATGGCCTCGCTGCCATCAGTGGTGCTCGGGTTTATCGCGGCGATCGTGGTGGCCCCGTTCGTGCAGCACCATCTCGCGACCTTCGTGCTCGGGATTCTGGTGATGCCGCTCACGATCATCGTCGCGGCTCATCTCTGGCAGCTGGTCCCGATCTCGCAACGCCGAAGGCTGCGATCTGGGCAGCACTTTGTGCTGGTGACGCTGACCCTGATTGTTGGTGGACTGCTGTCGGCATGGGCAGGCCCGATGGTCGTTCGTGGGTGGTTTTCACCCGATTCGTTCGATGCCTCGATGATTGCGGGGAGCTACGAGCCGCTCGAAGCAGGCGAGGTCCCGTCCTGGGCGGGTGATCGGGTGCTGTCAACAAACACAGTACGGCGGTTGCGTGCGCAAAAGATCGGTGTTGTGGATGGTGTGCTTGTGCGCCCGGTCGGAACGGTGGATCAGGCTGGCGTCCTTGATCGCGCGGGGCTTCGCGGTGGGAATCTGCAGCGATGGCTGAATGGTGAGTATGGATCGGCGTGGCCCGGGTGGGCGGTGGCTCTGTTCCCGGTGGTTGCGATCATTGTGTGGCTGGTGCAGGGGCTGCTCCTGCGACGCACAATGGATTCGTGGTTGACCGGAAAAACACCGGTTGTGATCGGGCTTGCGGTGCTGATGAAACTCGGCGTGCTTTGCGGTGTGAGTCTTGGGATTTCGGTTGCCTTGGCGCACCTGCTCGGCACGATGGGGTTCGATCCGCGGGACTCGATCTTCGGGACCTTCTCGCCGCGGAACACGCTGGTGGTGGCGATCATTATGGGCTTTGCGGTCATCCCGATTATCTACACGATCTCGGAGGATGCGCTGCAAGCGGTGCCCAAGTCGCTCCGTTCCGCATCGCTCGGCGCGGGGGCGACGCCCTGGCAGACGGCGGTGCGTGTCGTGCTCCCGGTCGCGGGCTCGGGTATTTTTTCCGCGTGCATGATCGGGTTCGGTCGCGCGGTGGGTGAGACGATGATCGTGCTGATGGCGACCGGCAACACGCCGGAGATGTCGTGGAATATCTTCTCCGGTTTCCGCACGCTCGCGGCAAACATCGCGGTGGAGATCCCCGAAGCACCGAAGGACCAGACGCACTATCGGGTGCTGTTCCTGTGCGGGTTGGTGCTGTTCCTGATGACCTTTGTGATCAACACCATGGCGGAGGTTATCCGGCGCGTGGTGCGTGCGAGGAACGCGGGACTATGAGTGATGCAGCCGCTCCCAAGTCGCCGGCGACCCGCCGAACGCTCCCGAGCGCGGGTGGCGAGCCGATGATCTGGCTCACGGGCGGGGCGCTGGTGCTGTGCATTCTGATGATCCTGGGGCTGGTCTCGCTTGTGCTGTACAACGGTTCCCGTGCGTTCTGGCCGGGCCCGATCGCGCAGGTTGAGTTGAATGATGGCACCGCGTTCCTCGGGATCCGGACCGATCGGGAAGAGGGAACAGCAACGACGGAGCCGCGGGCGCTGTACCGGGTCGGTAATCGTGATATCGGTCAGGAGTCCTTCCGCTGGGTGGACGACGCGGAAGTCAGGGAAGTTTCGTACCCGCCGGACGCGGTGATGCTTGAGCGGCTTGCGTGGGGTGTCTGGTTCGGGATCCCCGAGTCGATCACCGCGAAGGATGAGGATGGCTCGGAGAGCGTGTTGGCATCCGGCATGGACGAGGTGCTGGAACAGTATGAATCGCTGCACCGTGATGCTCGGGGTGAGTACCACGATGCGCAGACACTTCGTGACCATACGCTCGGCGAGATCAACCACAAGATCGATTCCATCCGGCTCCGGGTTCGTGAGAAAGAGCTCGAGTTTGCGACGGCGGAGGACCGCCCGGGCCGATTGCCCATCCTTGTCTGGGTTCTCGCCGTGGCGGGATGCGTGCTCGGGGGAGCTGGGTTTGTTTTGCTCGGCAGGCGTGCGAACGCGTACGAGATCGGGGTGCCGGGGGGCATCCGGATCGGGCGTTTCGGGACCGCGGCGATGTGTGTTGTTCTGTTGCTCGCGGGGTGGATCGGGGCGCCTTGGCGTGGGGGCGCGATCAGTGAGACAGAACTCCAGTCGTATCGTGCGGATGCGGAGTTGCGTGAAAGGGATCTGCTCAGCGAATACGACCGGGTGCTTGCGGATATCCAGGCGATCGAGCGCGAGGACTCCCGCGTTCGGTTCGTGGTCAATGAGGTGACGGGCGGGCGATTCTCGCCGATCTCGCAGACGGAGAACACCGAGCCGATGCGTCTGAGTCAGGTGGTGCGGATGGTGCCCGCCAATCGGCTTTCGACAGGGCAGCGGTTCGGGGTGTATCTCTCGCGTTGGTGGGAGTACCTCACGACCGGGCCACGCGAGGCGAACACGGAGGGCGGCGTGTTCCCGGTCATCGTCGGGACGGTGCTGCTCACGCTGATGCTCACGATCTTTGTGACCCCGCTGGGTGTGATCGCGGCGTTGTATCTCCGTGAGTATGCGGTGCAGGGTGTGCTGACGAGCCTGATCCGGATCGCGGTGAACAACCTTGCGGGTGTGCCGAGTATTGTGTACGGCGTTTTCGGGTTGGGATTCTTCTGTTACACGCTGGGACGCTATATCGACACCGGTGTTGCGCGGACTGTTGCCTTGCCGCCGTTGGGTTGGTGGTTCTTGTACCTTGCTGCAGCGGTGGTGGGCGTCGCGGCGTTTGCGCTCGGTGTCTGGAGCAAGCCCAAGCCGGGTGAGCCGCCTCGTGCGTTCAATGTCTGGATGAAGCGGCTGGCGTGGGGGGCGTGGGTGCTGACGGGTGTGCTTGTGGTGCTCGTCTTTGTGCGCACGCCGTACTTTGATGGGTTCTTTGCCGCGCGTGCCGCGGACGGTTCACCGACTTTCGGGGCGAGGGGATTGCTGTGGGCGTCCTTGACGCTCGCACTGCTGACGCTGCCGGTCGTGATTGTTGCGACGGAGGAAGCGATCGCGGCGGTTCCCAACTCGATGCGTGAGGGGAGCTACGGCTGCGGCGCGAGCAAGTGGCAGACGATGCGTCGGGTGGTGCTTCCGGGGGCGATGCCTGGGATTCTGACCGGGGCTATCCTCGCGATGGCCCGCGGGGCGGGTGAGGTTGCGCCGCTGATGCTTGTGGGTGCGGTGAAGCTGAATCAGGATCTCCCAATCTCGGCGAATGCTCCGTTTCTGCACGCCGACCGGAGCTTTATGCACCTCGGCTTCCATATCTACGACCTGGGGTTCCAGAGCCCGGATTCGGAGGCGGCACGCCCGCTGGTCTGGACGACGGTTTTGCTGTTTTTGACGCTGGTACTCGCGCTGAACCTGATCGCGATCGTGCTCCGGGCCCGATTGCGTGCACGCATGACTCGGGGGGCGGTATGATCTCCATGGATACACCAAAGCAGATGAAGGCACACGAACTCAAACCGATTGTCCAGTCCGTCTCGCTTGGAGGATCAGGCCACAAGCCGGTGCGCTACGAGAATATCGAGGCGATCCGTCGCGGCGAGCCGATCGAGCCGGCGGTCCATCGTGAGATGCGATCCCAGGACGGCGTGATCAAGGTCGAGAACTTCAAGCTCTGGTACGGGCAGTCGCAGGCGATCCACGATGTCTCGATGGACATCCCGCGCGGGGCGGTGACGGCGTTGATCGGGCCATCCGGGTGCGGGAAGTCCACACTGCTGCGCTCGATCAATCGGATGAACGATCTGATCGACAGTGTGCGTGTGGAAGGAAAGATCTCGCTGAACGGCTCCCCTGTGTACGCACCATCGGTGGATGTGATCGGGCTGCGCAAGCGTCTGGGGATGGTGTTCCAGAAACCGAACCCATTCCCGATGTCGATCTTCGAGAATGTGGTGTACCCACTGCGGATCGATGGGGAGCGACGCAAGAGCGTGCTCGCTGAAGCGTGTGAGCGGAGTCTGAAGGCGGCGGCGATCTGGGATGAGGTCAAGGATCGGCTCAAGGACTCGGCCCTCGGGCTCTCGGGTGGGCAGCAGCAGCGGCTCTGCATCGCCCGCGCAGTTGTTGCCGACCCGGAGGTGCTCTTGCTCGATGAGCCCTGCTCGGCGTTGGACCCGGTCGCGACGATCAAGATCGAGGAGTTGATCTCAGAGATCTCGTCTCGCTATACGGTGCTCATCGTGACCCACAACATGCAGCAGGCAGCCCGGGTATCGAACTACACGGCGTTCATGTATCTTGGACGATTGGTGGAATACGGCCCGACGGCGAAGATCTTCCAGACGCCGAAGTTGGTCGAGACGGAGCACTATGTCTCCGGGCGGTTCGGCTGAGTAGACCGGGTGGTCTATCGGCGGCGGACAGAATGTGCAATTCGGGTGTGTTTTGGTGGATTGGATCGTGGAAGGACCGATACTGGTGTCTACGATTGTCCTTGGGAATGATCCCATGTTTAGCCGCCAGTCCCCCCGAATCCGCGTGGGAAATACGACATTCGGGATGGGTTGAGGAGTGCCATGAGCTCTGTGCCACAACCAGCTGTGCCGTCGATCAATACCTGGAGTTCTGAGTATCTCGAAGAGATGCACCGGCGGTTTCAGGGGGATCCGAACTCGGTTCCGAGTGATGTCCGGGCGTTCTTTCAGGGATTCGAGCTTGCATACGCTCAGGAACTGAAGCTGTTCGGGTCCGGGGGTGCTCCTGCAGCGGCGCCGGTGACCAGCGGCTCGGCGTTCGTGGATACGGATCTCGGTCCGGCACGCGTCACGCCGACAGTCGGGCGTTCCGCAGGTCGCGCGACCCGCTTTGAGGCGATTGTGGACGATCTGGTCGGGGCCTATCGCGATCAGGGGCACCTGATCGCGACGATCGATCCGTTCGGGCTCGATCGCGGGGATCGCCCCGAGTCGCTCACGCTGGCGTACCACAACCTGACCGAGGCGGACCTCGATCGGAAGGTCGATGGCACAAGCATGGGGCTCGGCGAGCGGGTCTCACTGCGTGAGGTTATCGACCATCTCGAGGCGATGTACTGCTCGACCATCGGTGTCGAGTTCATGCATGTCGCGGATACGGAACAGCGTGCGTGGCTTCTGGAACGCTACGAACGGGCCGGCGGGCGGATCCCGCTGGATAAACGGCGCAAAGGTCTGATCCTTGAGCAGCTGACGCAGTCGGAGATGTTCGAGCGTTTCCTTGGGAAGCGGTACCCGGGTGAGAAACGCTTCAGCCTTGAGGGCGCCGAGTCGCTCATCCCGATGCTGGATCACATGATCGAGGCGTTCTCCGATCTTGGCGCGGAAGAAGTCGTTGTCGGCATGGCGCATCGCGGTCGGCTCAATGTTCTCAATAACACGATCGGGAAGACCTATGCCCAGATCTTCACCGAGTTCGAGGAGAACTGGTCGGAGGGCTTCGCCGACGGCGGCGGTGATGTGAAGTATCACCGGGGATACTCGGGCACACGCCGATTCCCGAATGGGAAGATGGTGCATCTCGCGCTCGCGAGCAATCCGAGCCACCTCGAGGCGGTCAACGGGGTGATCTCGGGTCGCTGCCGCGCCAAGCAGCGTCTGCGTGCCGACACGAAGCGTGGGCGTGTTGTCCCGCTGCTGATCCACGGCGACGCGGCGATCTCCGGGCAGGGGATCGTTCAGGAAGTCCTGAACTTCTCGCAGCTCGAGGGGTACACCACGGGCGGCACGGTGCACATCGTCGTGAACAACCAGATCGGGTTCACCACGCTCCCGAAGGACTCACGATCGAGCAGGTACTGCACGGACATCGGCAAATCGATCGATGCGCCCATCTTCCATGTCAACGGGGAGGATCCCGAGGCGGTTGTGGCGGTTGCGCAGTTTGCCGCGGAGTATCGGCAGACCTTCAAGCGGGATGTGTTCATCGATCTGCAGTGCTACCGGCGATACGGGCACAACGAGCAGGACGAGACCAGTTTTACCCAGCCGATCATGGCGGCGATGATCAAAAAGAAGCCCTCGGTACTCGATGTCTACACCGCGAAGATGCTCGAGGAAGGGACGATCTCCGAGCCCGACCGGGTGGCGATCGGCGATCGGCTGAACGAGGCGCTCGAGCAGGCGCAGGAAGCCGCGCGGAAGGCGCCGAACGATCCGACGATCGATCCGGGGAGCGAGCGTTGGAGTGGTCAATCGCACGCGTTTGATTTCACACCGATCGAGACGGGAATCTCGCCGGAGGTTGTCCGCGAGGTCGCGGGGTCGATCGGGCGGGTGCCCGAGGGGTTCAAGCTGAATCCGAAGCTGAAGAAGCTGCTCGCGGAACGCGCGGCGTTGCCCGAGACAGAGATGATCAGCTACGCGGATGCGGAGCAGTTGGTCTTCGGTGCGTTGCTGCTCGAGGGGCACCCGATTCGGCTTTCCGGGCAGGACTGCCGGCGTGGTACATTCAGCCATCGGCATGCGGTGGTGCGGGACTTCGAGACTGCCGAGCCGTACATCCCGCTGAACAATATCCGCGAGGTCGGCGAGGAGGGTACGCTCACGCCCCCGGGCTCAGAGGGCAGCGACGGCAAGCCGCGACAGGCGAAGCTGTGTGTCTACGACAGTCCGCTGTCGGAGGCGAGCGTTCTCGGCTTTGAGTACGGCTATTCGCTCGCGGACCCGGGCATGCTTGTGATCTGGGAAGCGCAGTTCGGGGACTTCGCCAACG
>JAGQOC010000008.1 GCA_020427745.1 Phycisphaerales bacterium
CGGCGATGTGCTCTGGGTGCCGGGAAAAAATCGTGCTCGCGGATCCGGATCAGAGTAACAGACTTCCTAAGACCGGGCTATCCTTGTTTGCGTGTACAAACAATTCGGCCAATCCGTAGCGAAGATCCTTGATCTCGGGACCAATCGGCTTCTGGAGTCCACAAGCGATTCTGAAGTCCGCCGGAGTATGGTCCACTTCCTCGCGCTCACGACAGTCCTTGTGCTCGTGATGGTCCTGATGCAGTGGGTGCGTGTGCCGCCCGAGATCCAGCCGGACGAGATCCCCGCCACGCTCCCCCGGTTGCTCGGTGTCGCGGTTGAGTTCTCGTGGGTCGCGATGTACCTCAGTGTCGCGGCGATTGTTCTGCTGCTCAAACCGGGCAAGCTGGTCTGTACCAGGCTCTCGGTCGCGATCGTCCTCGCCGAGGGCATCATCGCGATGGTGCGGTATTTTATCTATCACGATCCGAGCCCCGGTGGCAACGCGGTTTTCGGAGTGCTCATCGGGCTGACGCTCGGCGCGTCCATCCTCCCCTGGAGCCCCAAGCAGGTGCTCCTGATATCCGGCGTGTGGATCATCGGATCGGTTTCCAGCGTGCTCCTCGTCAATGCTGAAACTGTCGACTCCGTGCCGGCGAGTGTGTTTATCTATGTGCTCATCACAATCCCAGGCACGATGATCTCCTTCTTCCGTTCGACAAGGTTCCAAGACCAGTTCGAGCTCCGCTTCGTGAAAACCGAGTACGAGCAGGTCCGCGAGGAACTGCTCGCGGCTAAATCCATCCACGAGCGGGCGTTCCCCGAGCCACGGCTGATCGGCTCCGTACGATTCCAGTACATCTACAAGCCGATGAGTCAGATCGGAGGCGATTATCTCTTCGCTTCCGTGCGTGACCAGTCCGATCCGAACTCCTCGGTAACGCTCGTGTTGTTCGATGTGACCGGGCACGGCATCGCCGCGGCACTCACCGCGAATCGCTTGCAGGGTGAGCTGACCAGGATCCTGGGCGAGCATCCGGACATTCTTCCCGCGGAGCTGCTCACGCTGCTCAACCGCTATGTCTGTCTGACGCTTTCCAACTCAGCGATTCTGGTGACGGCGATGGCGCTGCACGCGGATCCGACGCAGAACACACTGACCGCCGCCAACGCCGGGCATCCGGCGGGGGTCCTTCGGCTGGGTTCCGGTGAGCTCAAGCATGTCAGCGCGAGCGTTCCGCCGCTCGGTGTTGACGCATCAGGAGGTTTCACGCCCCGTGATCATATTTACCCGTTCGAGCCGGGTGATTCGATGGTCGCGTACACAGACGGCGTGACTGAGGCGAAGGGGAAATCGGACGAGATGTTCGGGATCGAGGGGATCGAGCGTGTGCTGGCATACGGGTGGGTGGATGCATCGACGCGGTGGCCTGAAAATATACTCAATGGGGTGACACAGCACCGCGCAGGACCGGCAACAGATGATATCCTGATCGTGGATCTCTACCGACCCGGCGTGTGAAACCGCGGGGACGGATTCCGGAAAGACAAGCACGCAGAGGAGCATTCGTGGCAGGGACAGGGTCATTCGAGACAACCGAGTTCAGGCGGGCTTTCCATCAGGAGACCGACCTGCTCCTGCGCCAGCGGGTGATCATGTTCATCGGGATCTGGGGCGGGCTCGGGCTCATGTCGATCGCGATCGGTGTCACCACGCTGATCATGACCGCGATCGAGTCCGACAAAGATGTATTGCAAGTCCTCCTGCAGCGACAGACACTGCCCACTCTCGTGATGGCCGTCGTCTGGACAGGCGTGTATGTCGGGGCGCTCTACGCGGTTCTCCGTCTCGGGCTCGCGTCCAAACGGATGCTCCAGCTGAGCATGCTGCTGATCGCGCTCGACGGCATCACGATCGTGGTGATGCGTGCGATGGGGATCCCCGGAGCCGCGGTCCCGATCGCCTTGTTCTCTCACTTCATTGGGTGCGTGCTCTTCCCGTGGACGATCCGACAAGCCGTGATCCCGCTGATCGTCATCCTCGGTATTAGCACGATGAGCAAGCTCCTGATCGAGGGCTCCAGCATCGGGGGCGCGACCTGGGCGCTCGCGTTCAATATTATCTTCGCCCTCCCCGCCCTCGGTGTCTGCGGCTTCAAGCACTCCCAGCGTGTCCAGAAATCGACAAACCGTTTTCTCAATCAGCGCTACGGCATGCTCCGGCAGGAGCTCGCCTACGCGCGTCAGGTCCACGAAGCACTCTTCCCGGGGCCGATCACGACGGGCCCGCTCCAGTTCTCGTATCGCTATGAGCCGATGAGCCAGATCGGTGGTGACTACCTCTACACAAACCATCGGCACTGCAAAAAAACCGGCTCCGAGCAGTTTTCTGTTGTTGTGCTCGATGTTACGGGGCACGGGATCCCCGCCGCGCTCACCGTCAATCGTTTGCACGGGGAGATTGATCTGCAGTTCGCGGAGCGTGAGGATGTCTCGCCCGGGGAGATGCTCGGTGTGCTCAACCGGTACATCAACCTGACACTCGCCAAGCACTCGATCTATGCCACCGCGATCTGTCTGCGGATCGATATGGACCGTGGGGTCGTGCAGTGGGCATCCGGCGGACACCCCCCGGCCTTTGTCCGCGGCGTCGACGGCACGCTCCGCGACCTCGCCCCGACCGCGATGGTCCTCGGTGCCTGCGACGAAGAAGACTACAACCCGAACGAGCAGGAGATGGAATTCGCCCCGGGCGACTCTGTCATCGCCTATACGGACGGCGCGATCGAGGCACGCGATACCGCCGGTGCGATGCTGAGGATCGACGGGCTCCGCAAGATCGTCGCGTCTTACGGGGCCGAGAGCTCGGGCAATGATGTTCAGGGGCTCTGGTCCGAGCGGATACTCACCCAAGTGGGGGTGCACCGCGGCGGGCTTCCGCCGGATGATGACACCCTCATCATCGAGGTCTTCCGCCCGGTGCAGGCCGCCGGGAGCAAGCGCGATGATGATCCGGACTCGGTGCTCGAGTCCATTGGTGCGGGGTAATATTGTTTGGGGTAGGTTTGGCTAGGCCTTAAACCCGGTGACGCGCGTGGGGTCGGTGTACTTGACCAAGCAGTCTTCGAGGTCGACGCCGTTGATATTGGCGATGGTCGCGAGCCACGCGAGGACATCAGCGAACTCCTCCTCGAGATTCGCCCGTTCCGCGTCGGTGGGGGGCTTGCTGGGGCGGTTGTTGTCCGCGAGGGCGGTCGCGAGCTCCCCGAACTCCTCGGTGAGGTAGAGGAAGGTCCCCGCGGTCCCCCGGGCGTTGTCGGACTCGAAATAGCGATCCCGGATAAGCTGCTGGAAGTCCCGGATCGTGAGCGGCTGGGTGGTCATGGGCGGATGATAGCCCGGGATGCTGTTTGGGGTTGATTCTGGGGCGGTGCAGGGTTGCTTGGGGGGGAAAGGGTGCTACACTTCCTGCCCGACTCGGGATGCCCCGGGTGTTGTGCGATCGTCGTGTGGATGGTCGCCCGAGATGAAGTCAGGACACGATCACATGCCGACGATTAACCAGCTTGTTCGCAAACCCCGCAAGTCCCCGATTGTCAAATCCAAGACCCGGGATATGGATAGTTGCCCGCAGCGTCGCGGTGTGTGTCTCTCCGTGAAGACCACCACGCCCAAGAAGCCCAACTCCGCGCTCCGTAAGGTCGCCCGTGTGCGTCTGTCCAACGGCAACGAGGTCACCGCCTACATCGGTGGCGAGGGTCACAACCTCCAGGAGCACTCGATCGTCCTCGTCCGCGGCGGACGAGTCCGTGACCTCCCGGGTGTCCGCTACCATGTCGTCCGCGGCGCGCTCGACTGTCTCGGCGTCAACGACCGGAAGCAGGGCCGCTCGAAGTACGGCGCCAAGAAGAGCAAGTAATCGGATCAATCACAAACCGGCGCGCTGTGTGTCGGTTGTTTTTTCGGCAAGTAATCCCGCACAGAGCCGCGGGGTGAACAGCGTCCGGCAGTCCGGACAGATGAGCCAAAGGAGACCATCATGGCAGGCCGCATCACCCACTCAGCAGCACAGCTCCGCCCGGACCCCAAGTTCAACGACAAGGTCCTCGCGAAGTTCACCAACTGCATCATGCTCGATGGCAAGAAGACCTCCGCAGAACGCGTCGTCTATGACGCCCTCGACGAGATCAAGGCACGCATGGCCAAGCACCCCGACGCGGTCGACGCGAAGGACGAGCTCGGCGTGTTCCATCAGGCGATCAACAATGTCAAGCCCTACCTCGAGGTCCGCTCCAAGCGGATCGGTGGCGCCAACTACCAGGTGCCCATGCAGGTCAAGAGCAACCGCCAGCAGTCGCTCGCGTTCCGCTGGATCATCTCCGCTGTCCGCTCCGAGAAGGGGCGCCCGACGCACCTCAAGCTTTGCGACGAGCTCTGGGCCGCGGCTCGCGGCGAGGGCAAGGCGATGACCACCCGCGACCAGACCCACCGCATGGCTGAGGCGAACAAGGCGTTCGCCCACTTCGCCCGCTGATCGCTGGATCATTCTCAGACCACAAGCCCCGGAATCTTCCGGGGTTTTTTCTTGGCTGAAGTCAGCGTGATTGGGCCGCGGGGATGAACGGGCGGTGATGGTCGCAGTCCCACTCGCTCGCGAGCACACCCCACCCGAGCCGGTCCGTGAGACCGATGGTGGGGATGAAATAGTCGGCGCGTTGCATGACCTCGGGGGTGATACCGAGCTTCGCGATGAGGTTCGCCGAGTGTATGTTGTCGCCCGCGCAGTAGATCCGGACCCGGTTGAGCCCGAGCCCGCCTCGGTCCTGGGTTTGCAATGCCCATGTGATGGTGTGTGCGCACGCCTCGAGCGCGTAGCCGTGGCCGATCGCGTCGCGTCGGATCCAGTACCCGGTCTCGCAGGACGCGGTGTCACGGCGGATATCGTGGACCCCCGAGCCCCCGACGAAACGCCCGGTGGATTTCTCGAAGATCCCGGTGCCGACATTGTTGAAGCTCGCGGGGTTCTGCAGTGCGAGCGCCTGGTCGCAGACATACTTTGTCGAGAACTCGATGGTCCGGTGCCCGGTCTCCGCCCAGTGGCTCATCCACGGGAGCAGGTGCTCGTCCCGAGAATCGTTGACGGCTTCAAAGACAGATTGGGCATCGTCGATGGTGTACGCCCGGACGATGAGCCGGGGAGTCTCGAGGTGGCAGGTGAGCTTCTCGGGCGGTGTCCACCCGATGCCGGTGGCGGGGGATGTGTTCTCGTGGTTACAGCGTGTCATGCGGTGAGCATACCCGCGGGAATAGAATGCGTCATGCCGACCGAACCCACAACCCGCTACGCTCGCCAGATGATTCTGCCGGGCATCGGTGTGGATGGGCAGCAGCGCCTCGCGGATGCCCACGCGATGATCGTCGGTGTTGGGGCGCTCGGGTGCACCAGCGCAGACCTGCTCGTTCGCGCTGGGGTGGGGCGGGTGACGCTGATTGATCGGGACTTGGTCGAGCGGTCGAACCTGCACCGCCAGTCGCTCTTCACGGAACAGGACGCGAGTGATCGGCGACCTAAGGCCGCCGCGGCGGAGGCACGCTTGCGATTCGTGAACCCCGATGTGCGCACGATCGGGGTGGTCGCGGATTTCAATGCGTCGAATGCCGAGGCGTTGATCGAGGACGGCGAGCACGGTCGCCCCGATGTCCTTGTCGATGGCACGGATAACTTCGAGACACGCTACCTGCTCAATGACTGCTCGGTGATGCTGGGCATCCCGTATATCTATGGCGGCGCGGTGGGCACCCGGGGGATGGCCGCGGCGTTCCGCCCGGGGAGGACCGCGTGCCTGCGGTGTGTGTTCGATGAGGCCCCCGTGCCGGGATCTCAGCCGACTTGCACAACCGCCGGCGTGCTCGCGCCCGTGTCGAGCATCGTTGCGAGTATGCAAGCTGCGGAGGCAATCAAGCTGCTTGCCGGGGCCGATGAAGCGGTGTCCACGGATTTGGTGATTCTCGACGGATGGAAGAATACATCGAGCCGGATCGATCTCCGTGGGGCAAGGGACCCCGACTGCCCGTGCTGCGGTCGGCGCGTGTTCCCCTCCCTCGATGCTCCCGGCGAGCCGGCGGTCACCCTGTGCGGGCGGAACGCGGTCCAGATCCAACCCGCCGGAGGGCGTTGGGTAGATCTGGGGGCGATCGGGGAATCCCTGCGGACACATGGGGAGGTTTCCGAGGCCGACGGGTTCGTCCGGGGTCGGCTGGAGGACGAGGGGTACGCCCTGACGGTCTTCCGTGATGGGCGGGCGCTCATCGAGGGCACCGAGGACATAGGGGTTGCTCGGGCGGTGTATGATCGCTATATTGGTACCTGACTGCTCGGTTGGTTATGCCGAGCTTCCACATCCCCGGAGGGGGGAAAAGGAGATCCAGATGACGACCGCAACGAGTTCACTCGCAGAGACCATCACCCGCACCCTCGAACGCACCGCTGGGCTCGCGGGTGCGTTGCTCGAGGGCGTGAAAGCAGAGGATTTCGCGCGCATGCCCAAGGCGGACGGGAAGACCATCAACACCAACCACCCGGCGTTTGTCTACGGGCACCTTTCGCTGTACCCGAAGACAATCCTGGATCTTCTCGGCAAGGACTCCTCGGCGATCGATCACCCGGCCAAGTTCAGCGATCTCTTCATGCATGGCGTGGATTGTCAGGATGATCCGGACTCAACGATCTACCCCGATATGGAAACAATCGTCTCGTACTTTAAAAAAGCGCACGAAGCCGTGATCGAGGCAATCAAGGGATTGGATGATGACACGCTGAATGCGCCATTCTCAGGGGATGGCTGGTATGTCGAGTTCGCCAAGACCCCGGCGTCGCTGTGCATCTTCATGCTCCACGACCACTACATGTTCCATCTCGGTCAGATGAGCGCGTGGCGCCGCTGCTTCGGGCTCGGGCACGCGATGTGATCTATTTGCCCGGAACGAACGGGTTGGTGGCCATCTCGTGCTCGATGGTGGTCGCCGGCCCGTGCCCGGGGCAGCAGACAGTCTGTGGATCCAGTGTGTAGAGCTGCTCGCGGATGGAGCGTGCGAGGGTGTCCATCGAGGAGCCCGGGAAGTCCGTGCGCCCAACGGACCCGTTGAAGAGTGTGTCACCGACCATCGCGGCTTTGGACTCAAGATGCACCAGCGTGATCCCGCCGGGGGAATGCCCGGGTGTGTGACGGACATGCCAGGTCATATCCTCGAGCTGGAGTGCTTCACCGCCGCGGAGGAGCCTTGTCGCGGACGGTGCGGTGACGCTGAGCCCGATGTTCGCCGAGAGGTTGAGCATTGGGTCGTTGAGCCACTCCTCCTCGGCTTCATGCAGGAGGATCGGGCACTCGGGGTGACGGGATCGGAGCTCGCATACTCCGGCGATGTGGTCTGCGTGCGCGTGGGTAAGGATCAGGGCGTCAACGCGGAGCTGCTGCTCGTCGATCGCGTTGAGGAGGGAATCGGGGGCGTAGCCGCAGTCGATGATCCAGCAGGGTTTGCCGGGCTCAGGCTCCCCCTGGGTGATGATGTAGCAGTTTGTTTGGAAATCACCCAGCACGAAGCGTTGAATGGTGGGCACGGGGTGGGTTTCCTGGATCTTGGTGGGCTCGGTGGTCATGGGGTATGGTAAACTCCCAACAACAAGAACGAACCCGGCAGAGGAGATTTCATGGCACTGATCCGCAATATCGATGAGTCCGAGTTGGCTCCTGTTCAGATGGAGGGTGTCTCGGGGGCAAAGATGGCGGTGATGATTGGCCGGCAGGATTCCGCGCCGCACTTCGCGCTCCGTCAGTTCACGGTGGATCCCGGGGGGTACACGCCCCAGCACATGCATGACTATGAGCATGAGGTGTTCATTGTTTCGGGCTCCGGCACGATCCTGCTCGAGGGGGCTCGGCATCCGATCAGGGGGGGCGATGTGATCTATGTGCCGGCGAACGAGGAACATCAGTTCCGTTCGGACGAATCGGGTACGGAGCCGCTCCGGTTTTTGTGTCTGGTCCCGGTTGAGCAGAACTGCGGCGGCCCGGTCCCGGGGAGCTGAGCAACGCGAAGGGAGAGCAATATGCCTGAGCGAGGAGTGTCCGATGGGTGGGTGATCGCCTTGTACGGGATCGGCGCCGTGCTGAGTCTGGCCCTCGTTGGGGTAGGATTCAGCACCGGGCCCGAGGTGTTTATTGCCGCTGGCGTTGTGGGTCTGGTCATCACGCTGACGATGCTGCCGCTGTGTTTGTTCCTGCGTGCGCGGCTGTCGCGGATGGACCAGACGGACAAGCTCGAGTCCGGGCTGCACAAGCTCCGTAGTGCCATCGAGTTGTTGCAGGAGAACATCGTGCTCTCGGACGATGCACGCCGGGTACTCAACCGCAAGAAGGAGGGCGAGTTGCTGCGGGCTGCGATCGAGGAGGACATCCGCACCGGGGACCACGACGCGGCGATGGTGCTTGTCCGTGAGCTCGCTGAGCGGTTCGGATACCGCAATGATGCGGAGGCTTTCCGCTCACGGATTGAGTCCGCGCGATCCAATAGCGTGCACACTCAGATCAACAACGCGATCCTCGGGTTGGACACCATGATCGGTGAACGCAGGTGGGATGAGGCGTTCGCGGAAGCCGCGAGGATCACGCGGGTGTATCACGAATCGCACGCGGTGGAGGGTCTGCGCCACCGAGTCGAGTCGGCACGGTGGCGTTATAAAGAAGATCTCGAGCGGAGGTTCCTGCAGGCTGCCCACGCGGGGGAAGCGGAACAAGCGATGGGGCTGCTTCGTGAGATGGACCAATACCACAGCGAGCAGGAGGGGGAGCGGTTCCTCGAGGTGGCGCGGGGTGTGATTGGTCAGGCACGCGAGAATCTCGGGGCTCAGTTCAAGCTCGCATTGCACGATAAGGCCTGGGACCGGGCGGAGCGGGTTGGGCACCGGATCATCGAGGAGTTCCCCAACACACGGATGGCCGACGAGGTCCGTGGGATGATCGACACGATCCGCGAGCGGGCGCGTTCGATCAGTCGCTAGTGGTCTCGGGCGGTGTTTCAGTCGTGGCCGGCGCGGGCTGCTTCCAGGTGTGGATGACGAGCAGGACAATCCCGATGATCAGGAACAGGTCCGCGACATTGGAGACATAGGGCCAGAGCTCATCGCTGCCGCCGGGCCAGGAGAGGCCGAATGGCATATTCACGCCCGGCAGCGGGTGGATGAAGTCGCGGACGCATCCGAAGAGCACGCGGTCGTAGAGGTTGCCCAGTCCGCCGGAGATGATGAGCCCGAATCCGGCGTGGGCGGCCCAGTCCTTGGGCTTGGTCCATTTCGCAAACAACAACAACGCGAACGCGACGGCGATGACCGTGAAGCCGACAAAGAACCAGCGTTGCCCGGCGCCGATGCCGAAGACCGCGCCCGGATTGAGCACGAGTGTGAACTCGAGCACACCCGGGATCGCGATTACGGGGTCGTGATGAAGGATAAGATAGGAGAGATTCTCAGCAGCGAGAACCTCCTGACGATCAACAATCACAGGGGTATCCGCGATTCCTCGGAACGCGATGGACTTCGACCCAAGGTCCGCGACGAGTCCGAGCACGATAGTTGCGATCAGGATCGTGAGCGCACGCTTTGAGCGCACCGGGGAATCCGCCCGGGTGGTCATGTCAGTATCCTCGCCGGTCGAGTTCCTGAGCGGCCTTGATCGAGTACTTCGCCCATGGGAGCTCGTCCAAACGGGCTTTCTTGATCGGTTCGCCCGTTATCATGCACGCGCCGTAGGTTTTATCAACGATGCGTTGGAGTGCTTCGTCGATCTCGGCGAGGCGCTTGCGATCGACCGCGGCGAGATTGAGGTTGAGGGTCTGATCGTAGTTGTCCGAGCCTTGCTCGGTGATGTGGTTGGTGGTGTGTGCCGAGTCGCCGGTTCCGCTTTTGAGGGCCTCGTCTTCGAGGTGTTGGATGTCGCCGAGCAGCTCGGCACGCTTGGCGAGCAGGATCGCTTTGTACGCATCGAGCTGGCGTTTGGTGAACGGTGTTTTGATCTTCTTCGGGGCCTCAGCATCGAGCACGGAGACGGTTTTCTTAACGGCTGCGCCGGAGGCGATCAGCGGCTTCATGTTCTTGAGCGAGCCGAGCATCGGTCGGGTTGGGAAGACCAACGCCGGCTTGGGTTTGCTCGATCGTCTGCGATTCGGGCGCTTGTCGTCGGCCGTGTCGGCGCTCGAGGATTTTGGCGACGCAGGTGCCGGAGTGGACGGCTTGGGCTTCACCTCCGGCTTTTCGGGGGCTGCTGCAGACTTCTTGGCAGATTTTTTGGTCGTCTTCTTCGACGCCGGTGCTGTTTTCTTGGTCGTCGTTTTCTTTGCGGACTTCTTTGGTGTGGATGCTTTGGATGTTTTCTTCTTCGTTACCGCTTTTTTGGAGGTGGGTTTCTTGGTCGTCGTTGCTTTCTTCGCGGTCTTCTTGACCGTTTTCTTGGTCACCTTCTTTGTAGACTTCTTCGTTGTTTTTGGGGCGGTTGATCGCGCGGGCTTGGAGGGGGCCTTTTTCGTCGTCTTCTTCTTTGTGGTCTTCTTGGCCAATATCGCCCGCCTTTGCTTGGAACCGTTTGGACGGCAACAGGTTGGATCAATCGGGGCGAAGAATAGGCGCACCCGGGCTCTGGGTCAAAGGAATGGGGGCTGGAGTGTCCGATAACGGATTTGTACTAGCCTTCGGCAGGCTGGAGGGGGGATTCGATGTAATCGCCGAGGTTTCGGAATCGCTGGTAACGGTTCTCCAAGAGCTGGTCGACCGGAACCTTCGAGAGCTCATCGAGTTGCGCGATAACCCACGACTCAAGATACTCGGCAGCCTGCTCATGGGAGCGGTGGGCTGCACCCAGAGGTTCTTCGATCACGGCATCCACGATCCCGAGGGCGAGGTTGTCCCGGGCGGTCAGCCGGAGGGCCTCGGCGGCGGCGGTGTTGGTCTGCTCGTTGGCCTGCTTCCAGAGGATCGCGGCACAACCCTCCGGGGAGATCACGGAATACCAAGAGTACTCCAACATCGCAACCCGGTCGGCAACGGCAATGCCCAGAGCACCGCCCGAGCCGCCCTCGCCGATCACGATACTCACGATCGGGACACGGAGGCGTGACATCTCCTGGAGATTGAACGCGATGGCTTCGGCCTGCCCGCGTTCTTCGGCTCCGAGTCCCGGATAGGCGCCGGGGGTATCGACCAGGGTGACGATCGGAAGGCCATACTTCTCGGCCTTTTTCATCTTTGCGAGGGCCTTGCGGTACCCCTCTGGGTGGGCGCACCCGAAGTGGCATGCGAGTTTTTCCTGCGTGTCCTTGCCCTTCTGGTGCCCGACGATGAGGCACTTGCGGCCACCGATGCGTCCGAACCCGGTGACCATGGCGGGGTCATCCCCGAAGCGTCGGTCGCCGTGGAGTTCACAGAAGTCGCGGCACATGTGCTGGATGTAATCGCGTGTCTGCGGGCGGTTTGGATGTCGTGCGACGCGGACGGTGTTCCAGGGGGAGAGTTTCTTGTAGGCCTTCTTGAGTGCCTGCTCACGATCCTTGAAGAGTTTGTCAAGGTTGGCGGGTTTCGTGTGGATCTCGTGCTGCTGGGCAACGCCCCCGAGCGCGGGGATCTCCGCGGGTGGAGCGGAGGCGTCCCGCTTGGCCTGCTCGATCAGCTGATCGATCTGGGTGATGGGCTTCTCGAACTCGAGCTGGTAGAAACTGGACATACGGGTTCCTTGGGCTTTGGTGCGGGCAATTGTACCGCGGCCAGAGCGGCGGGTACGCTCCTGCATGAGGCAAATAGAGCGAATCTCGGAGCGGATCCTGTTTATCGGTGGTGGGAACATGGGTTCGGCAATCATCCACGGGGCGATCCGGGCGGGGGTGCTTGATCCCGAGCGGGTTGCGGTGGTGGACCCGAACGCCGAAAAGCGGGCCGGATTTGCCAAGAGCTTTCCGGAAGCGGGTGAGGGAGTCGAGTGGTGTCGGGCTGGCGATGGGGTGATCGTGCTTGCGGTGAAGCCTCAGATGCTGGAGACGGCGACGGAGCAGATCCGTCGCGCAGTTGTGGGGGGAGAGCCGCTCGTGATCTCGATCCTTGCGGGGACTCGATCGAGCAGTGTATTGGAAGCGATGGGTGCCGGAGTTCGCGTGGTTCGGGTGATGCCCAACACGCCCGCGGCGATCGGGATGGGCATGAGCGCGATCGCCAAGGGACCGGGAGCAACCGAGCAGGACCTTGACCTGAGCAGAGCCCTCTTCGGCGCGATTGGCGAGACGGTGGAGATTGATGAATCGTTGATGGACGCGTTCACGGGGCTTGCGGGTTCGGGGCCGGCGTATGTGTTCTACCTTGCGGAGGGGATGCTCAACGCCGCCCGTTCGATGGGGTTTGGCGAGGAGCAGGCCGTCAAGATTGTGCGTCAGACGATCGCGGGCAGCGGGATGCTGCTCGCGGGGTCAAGCGAGCTCCCCAGCGAACTCCGCGCACGGGTGACGAGCAAGGGCGGGACAACAGCGGCGGGGACGGGATCGCTCGATGACCGCGGCGTGATGAACGCGATCGAGCGGGCGATCATCGCGGCGAGGGACCGGGGCGAAGAGCTCGGGCGTCAGTAGTCGCGCCGGGTGAATCGCCAGATCGCCAGAAAGAGCAAGAGGCAGACAATGAGCATCGAGGTGGTGATGCTCTCGACGATACCAACCTTGCGGACCTTCTTTCGGGCGATTGTCTCCGCTTCGTTGGCGTCCCGCATGGTCTCTTCATCGACATTGGCGGGGCGGAACTCCTCGCTTGAGAAGTCCATAAAGAGACCCGCGAACTCGTTGGTGACGGGCGCCTTGGTCTTGGAAGAGATGAACTTCTGGAGATCGCCGGTCTTGGGAACGAACAACTCGATGCGAGCGGTGGTTTTGACCCAGGGGTAGATGCTGTCGGCGGACTTCTGCGCGGCCTCCATCGTCGTGGTCCACGAGGAGAGGTTCGCTCGCTCGAAGGGCTTTGGATCCCGCGATTCCTCGGCGATTTGGGCTTCGAGTTCGACGATCTTGGCTTGGTTCTGCTGCGCGGTCGCGGCCTGCATCTCGTATTGCAGGAGCGTGGTGTTCGATACAAACTGCACCATCGAGATCACAAACCAGATCAGGATTGTGCCGAGCAGCGATGCGATCGTGCTCCGCGTGAGCACGGCGATCAACGCGGAGATCGCGTAGAGGTACACGAACTGCAGCGTGAGCAGCGGGATCGCGAGCAGAGCGCCGTGCATCCATTGGTCGAAGCGGATCCCGATTATGATATAGGCGAAGCCCACGCCGATGGAGAGCTGGAGGAGCACGAAGAGCAAGCCGCTGATGAACTTGAAGAGGAACAAGACCGGGCGTCGCACAGGCTTGGAGAGCGTGAGTTCGACGGAGCCGTCGGAGATGTAGTCCGGAATCAGGCTCGCGGTGGAGATCAACGCGAGGATCATCGCGCCCCACCCGAGCCAGAACTTCAGGAAGTAGGCGTTGAAAATATACGAAACAAAGATCTCCCGCCCGACTCCGTCCTCGGCGAGCATCGGGTTCTCGATCGGATCGAACCAGAGGATCTTCATCCCGGTCGGTGTGAACGAGTAGGTGCCGAAGAGGGCGGCTGCGGCGATCGCTGACATCGCGAGCACGATCCAGAAGAGGAATCGGCTCCGCAGGTAACGCAGCGAATCGATCATCATGGCAGAGAAGACCCGGATCATCGCTCACCCCCCTTGTGTGGCTTGCTCGCCCCCGGCGTCGCGTCGCCCTCTGCGGCGACGGCGCTCATGAACAGATCCTCGAGCGAAGCACGGGATGGCTGGATGGAGCGGATGGTCTGCCCGCCCGCGCGGAGCCTGTCGATCGCTCCCTGGATCTTTGCGGGATCGGAGAGTGGGATGGTGATGGATCCCGTGGTGTCTTCGGTCTGCACCCCCTCGATGGAAAGGGCTTGCCCGACGAGCCGTCCCGACTCGGCGAGATCGCTCGGCTGATGCAGCGTGATGATGTACCGCCGGGTGTCCTCGGTGAGTTCGTCGATCGTGCCTTGGCGGGTGACCTTGCCCTTGACCATGATCGCGACGCGGTCGCAGACCATCTCGAGTTCGCTGAGCAGGTGAGAGTTGAGGAAGACAGTGCGTCCCTCGTCTTTGAGGCGGAGGAGGATGTTGCGGATGTCGCGCCGCCCGACGGGGTCGACGCCGTCGGTGGGCTCGTCGAGCACGACAAGCTGCGGGTTGTTCATGAGCGCCTGCGCGAGCCCGACACGCTGACGCATGCCCTTGGAGTATTTTCCGATGCGTGTGTTCGCCCATGCGGACATGTCGACGAGTTCGAGGAGCTCGGCGGCTTTGCGTTTGCGCTGTGCGCGGGGCACGCCGGACATCGCACCGAAGAAGTCGAGGACCTGTGCGCCCTTGAGGTAACCGGGGAACTTGTGGTGCTCGGGGAGATAGCCGACGCGGGCGAGGGTGGACTTGCTGCCGATGGGCTGGCCGAGCATGGTGCCGGCGCATTTCGTCGGACGGATGACGGTCATGAGGATCTTGACGAGGGTGGATTTTCCAGCTCCGTTCGGACCGAGGAGCCCGAAGACCTCGCCGGGTGCGATGCGGAGGTCAACGCCGCGGAGCGCGTGGGTTTTCCCTCGGTATATTTTTTCGACGCCTTGGATGTCAATGGTGGATTCCATCAGGTCCCTTTATTGGATGCGTTTGCGTGCGATGATATGGAAGATGTGCCAGTGTTTGTGCGCTTCGCCGGTGTGGTTGCTGGGTCGGTCTTCCTCGCGGAAGGAATGGAGGACATAGTTCTGGAATCGGCTCAAGGCCTGCTCCCGCGTGAGGTGGGTGCGGTCTTCGAGGATGGACCAGTCGTCGCGGTCGCCGAAGAGCTGTCCGCAGAAGTACCCGCCCGGTCTGATGGCGTGGTCGATCCGCAGCCAGAAATCTTCAAAGCACGGCGGTGGGCAGAACGGCAGCGAGAAGCTCGCGTTGAGCAGATCACAGGGCGGCGGTGTGAAATCTTCGAATGCACACTCCATGATTTGGAGTCGGCCCGTTCCGATTGCGGCTGAGAATACTGGATCGGTGCGGATCCGCTCGAGTCCCTCTGTGCTGGAGTCTTGAGCGATAACTCGCCATCCCCGGCTGAGGAGTTCGCCTGTGTCCCGCCCGATGCCGCACCCGAGATCGACGGCGAGTGGTGGATTCGCAGGGTCGATCTCGCCGAACGCATCAAGGGCGTCGATGAGCGTTTCTCGCGGTGGCATCCCGGCTGTGCGATCGAAGTATGCGGTCCAGTCTCGCGTGGTCGCGTGGACATGGGCCGGGGTCTGCTTTGGATCGGGTTTGGACATATGGTTGGGTAATGTATACCGATCTGCGAGCATTTGTCGAGGCGTTGGAGCGAGCGGGAGAGCTTTTGCGTGTCACGGAACCGGTTGATCCGGTGCTGGAGATCGTGCAGCGTGCGGATCGGGAGAGCAAATCACGCTGCCACGGGCTCGGGAGTGCGGGCTCGCAGCGCACGGATCCGGAGTTCTGCGCGTTCGGCGGCAAGGCGTTGCTTTTCGAGAATCCGATCGGGTCGGATATCCCGGTACTCATCAACGCGTTCGGGAGCTACAAGCGCATCGAGATGGCGATCGGTGGACGCGGGCTTGAGGAGATCGCGGAACAGATCGCGGGGCTGGTGAAGCCCGAGCCGCCGCGTTCGCTGAGCGAGGCACTCGGTAAAGGGAAGCAGTTCGCGCCGCTGCTGAAGATCGGGCCCAAGCGATCGAAGAAGCGGGGCGTATGCCAGCAGGTGGTGCGCACGGGGGAGGGGATCGATCTGACGAGACTCCCGATCCTGAGATGCTGGGAACTCGATGGTGATTTCGCTTCGATGGGATACCCGGCGGATGTGAATGGAGACATAGCGGGGCTCGGACACCCGGAGATCAACGACGCGGAATGGAACGATCGGTACCGTGGGCGGTTCATCACGCTCGCGGGGGTCCACACGATCCATGCGGGCGATCGGGATGATCCCAAGCCCAAGTCGCACAATATCGGGATGTACCG
>JAGQOC010000002.1 GCA_020427745.1 Phycisphaerales bacterium
TCGACGGCCGCGATCCGGTAGGTGTCGCTCGTGATGAGCCCGACCTTTTTGTGGTGGCGGAGCTTGTAGGTCGCCGCGAGCTTCGCGACGGTCGTCGTCTTCCCCACACCGGTCGGCCCGATCAACGCGATCACGCGCGGACGCCCGATCGCGCCGCCCCCGGCGGCAACGGTCAGCAGCGACTCGGATCGCGTATCGATCGTCAGCTCGATCTCACGAAGCAGCGCCTGACGAACCACGGTCATGTCCGCGAGCTCGCCGGCGTCCAACCGATCGCGGACCTTGCCGACGATGCGATCCGCGACATCCACCGGGACATCGTTGTCGATCATTTTGGTGTACTGGGCCATCAACGGCGCGGGCATCTCGCCTGTCGGGAGCATCGCCTCGGAATCATGACGCCCGACCGAGATCGCGGTCTTGCGTGTTGTTTCGAGCACCTGCCCCATCATCTTCTGCATCGACGCGATCTGTGCGCGCAGCTCGTCATTCGTCGGATCGGAAGCCGTCGGCTTGCTCGGCTGCTCCGGCTTGGGAGCCGCGGGCTTGCTCGGCGTTTGGTCCTTGATTCCTCGGTCTTTGCGAGCGATCAACGCTTCCCGCGCATCCGCGATGTCCGCGGAGCTCGGCTGCTGCGTGGTATTGATGATGCGGGGCGCACGCACAGGGCGTCGGCTGTCGCGTGGCTTGATCGATTCGCCCCCAAAGAGCGCATCCCGACCCGCGAGCCCGTCCTCGTCGCGAGTCGGACGCGGCGACTGGAGCCCGACATTGCCGTCGCTAGCCGGCGCGCCGACACGCAGGCGTGCACGCGGCGCGATCTCGGAGCGCTGCACCACGATCTCGGGCTGCTGGGCCGGGGGTGTGCTATGACGCGTCGGCTGGACGGTGGGCATCGCGCGGCGCTGCGGCTT
Source organism: Phycisphaerales bacterium (assembly GCA_020427745.1). Taxonomy (GTDB): domain Bacteria; phylum Planctomycetota; class Phycisphaerae; order Phycisphaerales; family UBA1924; genus UBA1924. Next base: position 915 of record JAGQOC010000002.1, read on the forward strand.
GACGGCGCCCGCTTCGGGGGCGGACGCGGTAATCTCCACCATCGTCTTGCCGCCGAGCCCCAACCAGGAGCCGACACGGTAGGTTCGGGTGTGCAGGATCATGGCATCTCGTCCGAGGTCCTTGCGGACCTGTGCGAGCGCTTCGGCCATGGTTGGAGCGGTGTAGTTTTTCAGTTTCATGGGGGCCGTCCTGGCGGTCAGGGGTTGCGGAGCACGATCACTGTACCCGCAGATTCAACCCTTCACCACCCCCCCAAGCGCAGCCGGTGCGCCACCCCGATCCGCTTATGCCCCAACAGGAACCTTCTTGAACGAATCCGCCTGCTTGTTTTCCCCGATCGGGCCGACCAATCCGACGGACTCGACCTCAACCCCCGAGACGATCTCGTTGTAGCCAAGTATTGCAACCGCAGGGACATAAGGCTCCACAATTTGCCACACAGCACTCCGGACCTGTGGCGAGGCGATCACCACGGGCAGACGCCCGCGTGCGGTCACCGCCGCGAGATGGGTCGAGATCTCCGAGGCAATCTGACGCGCAACGGCTGCGGGCATATTCAGGTTCGTCCCCTGCGCCCCGCGATCGATGTACGCGTTGATCTGGTCCTCGAGCGCCGGATCGAGCGTGGCGCACACCAGCGTGAGCTGCCCCTGGGTGTTTGGTGCGGAATAGATCCCGCAGATCGTCCGACGCAACCCATTGCGGACATACTCCGTCAGCACATCGAGGTCCTTGGTCTTTGTCCCCCAGTCGGCGAGGGTCTCGAGGATCGTCTCCATATCCCGGATCGGGACACGCTCGCGGAGCAGTGACTGCAGGATCTTCTGCAGCTCGCCGACCTTGATGATGCTTGGGATCGCCTCCTCGACGAGCTTGGCTGACTTTTCTTTCAGCCCCTCGAGCAGGTTGTTGACCTCCTCGCGGGTGAGCAGCTCGTCGGCGTAGGTCTTGACGATCTCGGTGATGTGCGTCGCGAGCACGCTCGTCGCGTCGACAACGGTGTAGTTGAGCGACTCGGCGCGGGCACGCATCTGCGGATCGATCCACCACGCGTCGAGCCCGAACGCGGGCTCGCGGGTCGGGATCCCCTGGATCTTCCCTGTGACCATTCCCGAATCCATCGCGAGGACTTTGCCGGACTCAACCTTGCCCTGGGCGACGACATTGCCCCGGATCTTGACGCGGTACTCGTTGGGCGCAAGCTGCATGTTGTCGCGGATGCGCACCGGGGGCATCACCAGCCCGAGCTCCACAGCGAGCTGACGACGAACTGCGCTGACGCGATCGAGGAGATCGCCGCCCTGGTTCGCGTCGATCAACGCGACGACGGCGTAGCCGACCTCGAGCTCGAGCACATCGACCTTGAGCAGATCCTCGACCGGTGGCGGCGGGATCTGTGTCGCCGCCTCGCTCTCCGCTCGCGCGGCGGACTCGTTGAGCTGGTCGCGAGCCGTGCGCTGGATGAGGTACGCAACCCCCGCGATCCCGATCGCGGTCGCCATCAGCGGGACTGTCGGCAGCGGGGTCAACGCGAGGACCGAGAGGAAGCCCGCGGTGATGAACAGTCCCTTGGGCTGACTGATGAGCTGCCCGGTGATCTCCGAACCGAGGTTCGCTTTCGATCCCGATCGTGTGACGATGAGCGCGGCGGCGATCGAGATCACAAAGCTCGGGATCTGGCTGGTCAAGCCGTCACCGATCGTGAGCCGGGTGAATATCTCCGCGGTCTGCCCGGCGGGCCAGCCGTGCTCGATCGTCCCGACCGCGAATCCGCCGGCGATGTTGATGGCGGTGATGATGATGCCCGCGATCGCGTCGCCCTTGACGAACTTGCTCGCACCGTCCATCGCCCCATAGAAGTCCGCCTCGCGACCGATCTCCTCGCGTCGGGTGCGGGCTTCATCCTCGGTGATCATGCCGTTGGAGAGCTCGGCGTCGATCGCCATCTGCTTGCCGGGCATCGCATCGAGGGTGAAGCGTGCGGCGACCTCCGCGATCCGCCCGGCGCCCTTGGTGACGACCATGAACTGCACGATCATGAGGATCGCGAAGATGATGACGCCGACGAAGAGGGAGTTCCCCGCAACAAAGGAACCGAACGCGCTGATGACCTTCCCCGCGACACCGATGGCTTCCTCGGGTGAGGCGGCGTCGGCGGTGAGGATCAGACGCGTCGACGCGATGTTGAGCACGAGCCGGAAGAGCGTTGTCGCGAGCAGCAGCGATGGGAAGACAGAGAACTCGAGCGCCTTTTTCATGTAGAGCGTGGTGAGCAGGATGATCACCGCGAGGGAGATATTGAGGCTGATAAGCACATCGAGGATCGCCGGCGGGAGCGGGATCAGGATCACCGTCAGCAGCATCACGAACCCGATCGGCACGATCATCCCGCGGTGCTCTGCGATCGAGAGCACCCACCGGGGGAGGACGAGCGGGTTGTTCTGTTTCTCTGCCACGGCTGGTCGGATTCCTTCTTACTTACACGAGTGCCGGTTCTGCTTCCGAACTATTCTTCGGGCGGAGCTCGCCGGCGCGTCCGTCGATCTTGTACACATACGCGAGCAGCTCGGCGACCGCTTCGTAGTGCTCGGGCGAGATCTCCTGCCCCACCTCGACACCCCAGTACAACGCCCGCGCCAGCGGCGGGCGCTCGATCACCGGAACATCGTTCTGACGCGCGATCTGCCGGATCCGCAGCGCGATCAGGTCCGCGCCCTTTGCGACAACACGCGGCGCGCCCATCGTCTCCGTGTCATACTTGATCGCGACAGAAAAGTGTGTCGGGTTGGTCACGATCACATCCGCATCAGGGACGGCTTTCCCGATCTGCTGCATCACGATCTGGCGGGCCATCTGCAGGCGTTTGCCCTTGATGAGGGGATCGCCCTCCATGGACTTCCGCTCTTCCTTGACCTCCTGCTTGCTCATCTTGAGTTCCTGGGTGTGCTGCCATTTCTGGAAGATGTAGTCCAGCAGCGCAAGGAAGAGCAACAGAGCAATGAGCACGAACGCCAGGGTGACAACCAGCCGGAGGATCGCGGAGACCGCGATCGCGGGGGTCAGCTTGGGGAGCACAACGATCTCATCGATGTGCGAGCGGAATACAAGCCACGCGACGATCAGGAGCACCACGAGCTTGACAGTGTTGAGCACGGTTTTCATCAGACCGCGCTTGCCGTAGATTCTCTTGATCCCCCCGAGCGGGGAGAGCTTGCTGAACTTGGGGCGGATCTGCTCCGGGGCGATCAACCAGCCGACCTGGAGGAACTGCACCAGATACACCACCACAAACGCGACGGCGAACACCGGGATGAGCACCATCGCCACCTCGTAGACCACATACTTCGACCCCGCGAGCAGCGAGTCGGTGGAGACCTGGTCCGCGGCCAGATCCGCCGAGAGTGTCCGCGTCATCACGCGTGCGAACATCGAGGCGATCGTCGAGCCGAAAACGATCATCAGCACGAGCATGCCGAGCATGGTCAGGATACCGGAGAGGTCCTGGGACTTGGGGACCTGCCCTCGCTTGCGTGCGTCGCTGAGCTTCTTGCTCGTTGGTGCTTCTGTCCGTTCGCCGAGGTCATCCATGGAGCACCCCCGCGGACGCGAAGCCGTGGACCCAATCGACGAGGACCGCGAGCGTGTGTTCGATCTCCTCGCCGGCGACCACCGAGACCGTCCCGATCAGCAACGCCATGGTGATCAACCCCGCCATGATCTGGGCGGCGAATCCGATGCTCATGATGTTGATCTGCGGCATCGTCTTCATGATGAAACCCATCGACACATACAGCAAACCAACGACCGCGATGATCGGGCTCGCGATTCGTATCGCGAGCTCAAACCCGGACGAGAGCACACCAACGATCACACCGAGCGGCGCATCCGTCGCGGTGAAAGTCCCCAGCGGGACGGTGTGGTAAGAATCGGCGAGCGCCATGAAGAGGATGTCCAGCCCGCCCACCGAGATGAACAAGAAGATTCCGAGATAGAACAGCAGTTGCCCGATGACGGACCCGTTGGTGTCCAGCTCAGGATTGAACGACTCGGCCATCGACAGACCGATCTGGTAGCCGATCACATACCCGCCCATCTCGAGCGCGATCAGCGGCAGCCCCGCGACGAGCCCGATCGCGGCGCCGATGAGCAGCTCTGCAAACATCAGTGGCACCAGCTCGACGAGGTTCACCGCCATCCCTGGATTCGTCGGAGGGAGGAACGGGAAGATCGCCAGCGCGAACATCACCGCGAGCAGGGCGCGGAACATCATCGGTACGCTCGTGCTCCGCAGCAGCGGCGTGAGAAGAAAGATCCCGGTCAGCCGCGTCACCACGAGCAGGAACGGGACAATATGAACCGCGATGGAATCGATTCCCTGCATCTTCAGAACAACCGGAACATCTCGGTGGTAAACGCCATCAGCGTCTCCACGGTCCAAGGGAGCAGCAGGATCGCGAGCACAATCACGCCAAGGATTTTGGGCACAAAGGTCAGTGTCTGGTCCTGGATCGAGGTGATTGACTGCACAAGGCTGATCAGCAAACCGATGATCATGCCGATCATGAGCAGCGGCGTCGCGACGCGGATCACCACCATCAGCGTGTCGCGGATCATTTCCAATGAGGATGCTTCAAGATTCATGGACCACTCCTGCGTATTGCTCGCCCCGATCGATCGGTGCCCGACACGGACCACGGACCACACGCACCACAACAAACGGCAGGAGCACCGCGGCGCTCGTGCTCAGTCGCGCGCTATCGCCCTCCTGCACAAAGCTCTCGAGCAGGCTGCCGATAATGAGCGTCCAGCCGTCGACGAGCACGAACAGCATCAGCTTGAACGGCAACGAGATCAGCACCGGGGGGAGCATCATCATGCTCATCGAGATCAGCAGCGAAGCGATCACCATGTCGATCACGAGGAACGGTAGATAGACCCGGAAGCCCATCACAAATGCGACCTTGAGCTCGCTGAGCATGTATGCCGGGATCAGCGACACCATCGAAACATCCGCGCGGGTCAGCTTCTCGGGCTCGGAGGTATCAATCCCCTGGTAGTTGAGGATCATGTAGAGGCTCGACCAGTTGTCCGTCGCTTCGATCTGGTCGAACATGTAGTCCCGCATCGGCTCGCTCGCACGCTCCCACAGCACATCGACATCGCGGATCTCACCGTTCTGATACGGCACCACCGCGTCCGCCCAGATCCGGTCGATCGTCGGCTTCATCACGAGCGCCGTCATAAACAACGCCAGCCCCGTCACAACCTGCGCGGGCGGGAGCGACTGCGTGCCCATCGCCTGGCGAAGCAACGCAAGAACCACCATGATGCGCACGAAGCTCGTCGTCATCAGCATGATCGACGGCACAAGCGCGATCACCGTCAGAAGCAGCATGATGTTCAGCGCGACCGAGAGCCCGCTCTTGGGCGTGCCGTCGGCGGACGGGCCGACCGATGAGCCGCTGAACGATGCACCAACGCCCCCGGCGCCGTTGACCATCGCGCCCGCGTCCTGCAAGATCGTAAGCGGATTGAACTCCGACGCAGAGGTCGGCGAGCTCGAGCTGAGCGACGGGGTCGTCGTGGTCGCGGATGGTACCTGCGGGCCGTAGGACTGCGCGGAAACACGCGGCGAGAAGCACGCCGCGATCAGGAGACACACCAGGATGCGTGCAACCCTGCTCAACGCGTCGCCCCGTATGGATTCATCTGCTGTTCTGCTTCACGCATCGCCGCGAGCCGTCGGCGGAGGACACCCGCCGCGGCCTCGGACTCGGTCATCACCCCAAACTCTGCCCGATCCCCCGCGTCGTTGGTGACGACCTGCGCCGGCTGACGACGGCGAGACGGAACGCGAACACGCGGCTGCTCATACGCAAACACTGGCTCCTCGAGATAGCGATCCTGCGATTCATCGGCCTCCTGGAGGGTGCGTGCGAACGAGCGGGCGATCGAATCGCCCTCGATATCCCGAACCTTCAGAAGCACGGACGCGACATCCTCGGGCTTGTCGAGCTCGCACAGCGTCGTCATCGCGCCGAGCGATGCGTTCTTCCCGCGTCCGCCGCCCGCGTGCGAGAGCAGCAGAATCCGACGATCAAAGCGCATGACCACCAGCGTCATCTTCGACGAGACCGGGTATCGCCCGAGGACCTCGACGAGACCGCCGGGAGCACTCCCGCCCGCACCAAGAGCACCGGCGAGCCCGCCCTGTGTCTTTGCGAGGCGCTTGTAGAGGGTTGCGAGCCCGAAGATCAGCAGCAGCACACCACCGAGCGCGAGCACCGTCTGCAGCATACTCCCCCGGGACATCATGGGACTGGACGAGGACTCTGATTCCACCCCAACCAGCGTCGTACGCCCGAGCGTGCCGAGGGCTTGTGAATCCGGTGTTGCTTGCGACCGGCTTTCCGCGGAAACCGGCGCAAGCGGGACGACCCGATCCTGCTCGGGCCGCGATCGACTCCCGGCGGCGATCAACGCATCATCAAGCGAAATGGTCGGTTCGAACCGGGGCTCTTGCGTGACCGGTTCCTTCGCCGCCGCATCCTCATGGATGCTCGCGCTGGACATCGAACGCAGCGGCTCGTCCTGCGCCGTGGGACCGATCTGCGCCGGAGCATGGACGCATGCGAACGAGAAAACGGCAAAGACTGTCACAAGTCGAATCTGCATGACGCCATCCTGGCTGTGCAAGGGGCGGATCCTCCGCCCCGTGTTGGTATTTCGCTCAGTCCTCGACGCTTGCGAGGATCTCGTTGATACGGACGCAGAAGTTGTCGTTCAGCACGAGCACCTCGCCCCGTGCGACATGGCGATCGTTCACAAAGACATCAACCGGATCGCCGGCGAGCTTATCGAGTTCCACCACCGCCCCGTCGTTGAGCTTGAGCACATCCTCAACAAACATTTTGGTTCGCCCGAGCTCGATGCGGACATTCAGGTTTACATCCGACAGCAGGTTCAGCCCACCCTGCCCTGGCTCGAACACACCGGCCTCAAACGCGGGCTCCTGGAAGGGGGTGCCCTCGCTAGGAGTGGCCGCGGAATCCGCGATCCCCTGCACCTGACCGATCGCGGCCATCGCGGCGCTCAGCGCGGCGGCCTCGTCGTCGTTCATCTCGGGCTCGGCGCCTCCCTCGCCCTCGCTCTCGGTCGACTCGTCTTGTTCGGGAGGGGATGCTTCTGCATCCCCTTGCGGCTCAACGGCTTCGGGCTGTTCCGGATTGGGGGTTTCTTCGTCGGGCATCTGGGCATCCGTGCAGAACTGGCAGGCGCACGATGATCCACACCGGATCTCGCTGACCAGTTATCGGCCTCGGGCACGCTGGATGTCCAGTTCTTGCGCACAAAGCGCAGACATTGTTGATCCGCGCACGATCTGCGCGATCACACGCTTCAATTAGCCGTCGGCGGGGAAGCCCTTGCACTCCGGGATAATAACCCGGTCGATCAGCGGGATGCCG
>JAGQOC010000072.1 GCA_020427745.1 Phycisphaerales bacterium
GACGGCGGCGTGCTGCTGCTCGAGAACCTGCGCTTCCACAAGGGCGAGAAGAAGGGCGACACGGAGTTCGCCGCCAAGCTCGCGGCGTACGGCGACGCGTACGTGAACGACGCGTTCGGCACCTGCCACCGCGAGCACGCATCGATGGTCGCGGCCCCCACCGCGATGGGCAATAAACCCAAGGCCGCCGGGTTCCTCGTCGAGAAGGAGATCCAGTACCTCTCCGAGACCCTCGCGGACCCCGCACACCCCTTCACCGTTATCCTCGGCGGCGCCAAGGTCTCCGATAAGCTCCCCGCGATCGAGAACCTGCTGCCCAAGGCCGATCACATCCTGATCGGCGGTGCGATGGCGTACACCTTCCTCAAGGCGCTGCACCGCGAGATCGGCGACTCCCGCGTAGAGGACAACATGGTCAAGGAGGCCCACCGGATCCTCGAACTCGCCGCCGAGTCCAAGACCGATCTCCACCTCCCCGAGGACCACATCTGCTCGACGCAGTTCGCCGAACGCGTCGGCGACATCGAGGTCTTCGACGACGCGGTCAAGCCCGGGTTCATGGGGCTTGACATCGGGCCCAAGACCGCCGCCCGCTACAGCGGGATCATCAAGAGCTCGAAGACCATTGTCTGGAACGGCCCGATGGGCGTGTTCGAGTGGGCCCCGTTCAAGATGGGCACCAAGCTCATCGCCGACGCGGTCGCATCAGCCACCGACGCCGGCGCAACCTCTGTCGTCGGCGGCGGCGACTCCGCGGCGGCCGCCGAGCTCTTCGGCGTCGCCGGACGCCTCTCCCATGTCTCTACCGGTGGCGGCGCAAGCCTCGAGATGCTCGAGGGCAAACGCTTCAAGGCCGTGGATCTGCTGGACAACGCATGAAACCCCCACGGTTCGGGATCCATCCCGGGCGCGTCCTCGCCGGCGGCTACACCGTCGACCGTTTCCTCGGTTCCGGCTGGGAGGGCGAGGTCTACCTCGTCATCGAGCGGCTGACCGGCGCACACCGCGCCGCCAAGATCTTCTTCCCCGAGCGCAACCCGAAGGACAAGGCCGCCTCGCACTACGCCCGCAAGCTCGAGCACCTTCGTGACTGCTCGATCATCATCCAGTACCACCACAGCGAGACCGTCCGTCTCCGCGGGCAGTCCGTCACGATGCTCCTCTCCGAGTTCGTCGAGGGCATGCTCCTCGACGACCACATAAAAACTTACCCGGGGCGTCGGATGCCCGCGTTCGAGGCGTTGCACATGCTCCGCACCCTCGCCGGCGGGCTCGCCGAGATCCACGAACAACGCGAGTACCACGGCGACCTCCACGCGGGGAACATCCTCGTCCGCAGACGGGGCATCCACATCGATGCCAAGCTCATCGATCTTCATGACGACGGACGCGCCACCGCATCACACATCCGCGAGGATGTCTGCCAGATCGTCCGTGTGTTTTACGATCTCGTCGGCGGACAGAAGCACTACGCCAAGCAGCCCCCGGTCGTGAAATCCGTCTGCTGCGGGCTCAAACGCTCCCTCATCAAGCGTCGATTCCCCACCGCCTGGCACCTGTGCAGACATCTTGATACGGTGGAGTGGTAATCGACGGTATACTGGCTCCATGAGCCAGATACCCGCCGCGAGCACACACCCCACCAACCCCGAGTCTGATCCGCACATGGACCTTTCCCCGGCTGATCCAAAGGTGCAATCGATGATCGACTCGCTCGATCGTACAGACCGCTTCAACCTCGACACACTCTTCCCCCGCAAGACCGGCTTCCTCGCAAAGAGCGATACCAAACGACGCGTGACCATGCTCAAGAGTATCGAACCACGCCTCGATCTCCTGCTGTATCCAGGAGAAACCATCGAGTATGTCGCCTCCGCGGTGCTCAACAACTGGATCGATCAATACTTTCTCGGGATCTGGTCGCAAACAATCAACCGCACACTGCTGGTCTTCACGCAGCACCGGGCGATCCTGCTGCTCTCGGATTCAAAGGGTCGCGCCAAACAGCAGGCCTGGCAGATCCCCTATAACCGGCTGAAAAAGTACGGCGCCGCCGTCTGGGTCGGATCCGTGAGCTTCAAGCTCGATAACGGGAAGAACTATAAGTTCATGGGTATGAAGAAACAGGACCGCAAAAACCTCAAAGAGTACATGCAGCGTCGCCTCTCGACCCCGCCCGAGGAAAGTATTGAGTTCCCCAATCACGAAGCCCGCGATCCGCTCTGCCCCGGTTGCTGGTCGCCGACACCCCCAAAGACACACACCTGTGAGCACTGCGATGAACGGTTCATCAACCCCAGAACCCCCGCACTGATGTCGCTCGCGCTGCCCGGGCTCGGCAATCTTTATCTCGGGCATACCGTAGTCGCGGTCGTGGAGATGATCGGTTTCGCGTTTGTATTGCTGATCGCAACAGACATCGTGGTCTCAGACCCCTCCGCCTGGCTCTATGGGATTCTGCTCGTCGCGTTCGCGAACACCTTTGACTGTATCGCAACAATGTACATCGCCCGGAAAGGGCTGATTTCTCGTCGTCATACATTCGGCAAAAAACCACGCAGGGTCGTCGCGGGCTAGCGCCGATCAAACAGCTTCTCGAGTTCCTCGATCGTCAGACGCACCGCCGTCGGTCGTCCATGCGGGCAGGAGCCCGATCGCTCGGTCTCTTCTCGCAGGCGCATGATCGCGTCAAGCTCGTCATCGCTCAGACGGTCCCCCGCCTTGATCGCGGCCTTGCACGCCATCATGTCGAGCACCTCGTGCAGCGCCTCCTCACTGCTCGGGATAAACCCCTCCTGATCGATCCGCTCGAAGAGCTCCTCGCAGAACGCACCCGGCTCGACATTGCGTGACAAGAGAAAACTCGGGGCCGAACGCACACCGATTGACTTGGGGCCCATCGGCGCCGCGTCGAACCCGATCGTCGCCAGCAGATCCTGGTACGCATCAAACTCGTCCACAACCGACGACGGCGTCTCGACGACGATCGGCATCAGCATCGCCTGCTGCTCGAGCGCCCCGCCGCCCGTCACCCGTGCGATCAGCTGGTTGAACATCACCCGCTCGTGCAGCGCG
>JAGQOC010000073.1 GCA_020427745.1 Phycisphaerales bacterium
GTGCGTCCGATCGGGGATTGGTCGACCTCGATCACCCGGTCGATGTGCTGGAGCCCGTTGATGCGTGTGTGTGCGCCAGGGAGATCACGCGATCCGAGCGTGTGACGCTTGACGGCTTTGAGCATGATCTCGTTGACGAGTGTGGATTTTCCCGAGCCCGAAACACCGGTCACGCAGATCAATCCGCCGGTCGGGAACAAGGCGTCGATTTTTCGGAGGTTGTTCTCGCTCGCGCCCTTGATTGTGATGGCTTTCTTGGGATTGAGCACACGCCGCTCTTTGGGGATCTCGATGCGTTTTCGTCCGGAGAGGTAATCGCCAGTGAGGGAGCCCGGTGTATTCTTGATGTCGTCGATGGTGCCCTGTGCAACGACGGTGCCACCGTGGACGCCTGGACCCGGTCCGATGTCGACGATGTGGTCCGCTGCTTTGATTGTGTCCTCGTCATGCTCGACGACGAGCACGGAGTTCCCGATATCCGTGAGATGGCGGAGTGTGCGGATGAGCCGGTCGTTGTCGCGTTGGTGAAGCCCGATCGTGGGCTCGTCGAGCACATAGCACGCGCCGACAAGACCGGATCCGACCTGCGTCGCGAGCCGGATGCGCTGCGCCTCGCCGCCCGAGAGGGTCGCGGTGCGTCGGTCGAGAGACAGGTATTCGAGCCCGACCGATTCAAGGAATCGAAGCCTGTTCGTGATTTCGCGGAGGATGGCTTCCGCGATGTGCGCATGCTCCGTGGAGAGCTTGAGAGATTCGATGTAGCGGATCGCATCGGTAATGTTGAGCCTTGCGAGCTCGGCGATGTTGAGCATGGTGCCGTCGCTGACGGGTCGACCGATCACGGACTCCGAATGCGCCTTGTTCATGTCGGCCTTGTGCTTGGACTCGACAAGGACATGCAGCGCCTCGATCCGCAACCGATCGCCGCAGCAGGTCGGGCAGGTCTTCTCACGCTGGAACTGGTGGAGGTGGTCCTTGACCCACGAGGATTCGGTTTTGTGGAACCACGCGTGGAGCATGGGCATCACGCCGTCCCATTGCTTGCGGAACTTGGTCTTGGCGATCGCGTTGGCGGCGTCTGTGCCCTGCATGAGCAGCGTGTAGAGCTCGTCGCTCATCGCGCTGGGCTTCATGGTCTGGGGGATATCGAATACCCGGCAGAACTTGCGGAGCATCCGCGGATAGATCATCCCGCCCGGGCCGTTCTTCTTCCACGGGGCGATTGCGTTGTTCAGGAGCCCGAGATCGCGATCGGGGACGACCAGTTCCTCGTCGAACTCCAGGATCACCCCGAGCCCGTGGCACTGTTCGCACGCGCCGAATGGGGAGTTGAACGAGAACAGTCTCGGCGAAAGCTCGCTCAGGGCAATCTCCGGGTGGTCCGGGTCGGCGAAGTGCTCGCTGAACGCGTGGTCGGTCCATTGCTCACGATTCTCGGAATCGTTGACCGCGATGATGACCGCTCCGTCCGCGAGACGCAAGGCGGCTTCGATGGACTCGACCAGGCGTTGTCGTGCATCGGGCTTGAGTACCACACGGTCGACCACCGCGTCGATCGTGTGTTTTTTGTGCCGATGGAGCTTGAGCGGGTTCTCGTCCGCTTCCTTGAGGACCTCTCGGAGATCCACGAGTTCACCGTTGACGCGTGCACGGGCCCAGCCGGACTGGAAGAGTGATTCGAGTGTGTCCTTGTGGAAACCTTTCTTCGCACGGACGACCGGCGCGAGGACCATGAGCCTTGCGCCTTCGTTCATGCCCATGACATGCTCGACGATCTGGGTTGCCGAGGACGATTCGATCGCGGCGCCGGAGCGGGCAACGATGGTGCCGTCTTTCTTGGTCTTCGTGGGTGCCCAGGAGCGGGGGCTGCCGCAGCGTGCGAAGAGGAGTCTGAGGTAGTCGTAGATCTCGGTGGTCGTCGCGACGGTCGAGCGTGGGTTGTGGCTCGCGCTGCGCTGCTCGATGGCGATGGTGGGGGGGATGCCCTCGATCTCCTCGATGTCGGGTTTCTTGAGCTGGTCGAGGAACTGACGCGCGTACGCGGACAGCGACTCCATGTACTTCCGCTGCCCCTCCGCGAAGATCGTGTCAAACGCGAGCGATGATTTGCCCGATCCCGAAAGACCCGTGATGATCACGAGCTGGTCGCGTGGGATATCGATATCGAGCGATTTGAGGTTGTGCTCTTTGGCGCCGCGGATGCGGATGCAAGGGCCATCGCACGACCACGCCTTGGTGGCGGGCTTGTCGGTGGGCTTCTTCTTGGAGCGTGGTTTTTTCTTGGCGGGCTTGCTGGTCGCGGTCAAGGGGTGGATTCCGTTGCGGGGGTGGCGGGCTGGTCGTTTGCTGTTTCCATGCCGCTCTGCTGGGCGGCTTTCTCCGCGTTGTATCGCTGCGTCGCGCGGTGTTTCTGGTAATAGATGGCCCCGAGCAGGATGAAGCCGATCGCGACACCTGTGAGATAGGTGCCCAGCTTGGATCGGAGCTGGGCGGGGGTGGATCGGTTGTTGTTGGTGGTGGGTTGCATCGCGGATTCTAGGGGCGTAGCGGATTACTTTCGTTGCTTCTTGCGCCCGCGTTTGGGCTTGAGGGCTTGCTCGAGCTGTGAACGCTGGACCATGACCGGCGAGTCGTTGCCGGCGTCCTTCTGCTGGGCGATCAGCTCGCGGACATGCATCATCTGGTCGCGGAGATTCGCCGCGGCTTCGAACTCCATGCTCTGAGCCGCGACGATCATGTCGCTCTCCAGCTCCTTGACCAGCTCGCGTGCGTCGAGCATGGGGTCTGTGTGGTCTGTGGCGTGCTTGGCGCCGCGCCGTGCCTTGAGTTCGTCGTCGATCCCCGTTCGGATGCTCTTGATGACGGTTGTGGGGGTGATGTTGTACTCTTCGTTGTAGGCGAGCTGCTTGGATCGTCTGCGTTCGGTTTCGTCCATCGCCTGACGCATCGCGGGGGTGACCGAGTCCGCGTAGAGGATCACCTCGGCGTTCGCGTTGCGAGCGGCGCGTCCCATCTGCTGGATGAGGCTGGTCGCGCTGCGGAGGAAGCCCTCCTTGTCCGCGTCGAGGATGCAGACCAGCGAGACTTCCGGGAGGTCGAGCCCCTCGCGGAGCAGGTTGACGCCGACGAGGATGTCGAACTCGCCCGCGCGGAGATCGGTGAGGATCTCCAGCCGTTCGAGCGTGTGGACATCGGAGTGCAGATAGCGGACCCGGAGCTCGTTCTCATTTAGATAGCTCGTGAGGTCCTCGCACAATCGTTTGGTGAGGGCGGTGATGAGCACCCGCTCGCCGCGCTCGACGCGCGTTCGGCACTGCTCCAAGAGATCGGGCACCTGCCCGCGTGCGGGGCGGACCTCGACTATCGGGTCTACCAGTCCGGTCGGGCGGATGACTTGCTCGATCACCTCACCCTGGGTCTGTTCGAGTTCGTACGGTCCGGGGGTCGCGGAGACATAGAGCACCCGGGGCGTCATCTGCTCGAACTCCTCGAACCGCAGCGGGCGGTTGTCCAGGCAGCTCGGTAGCCGGAAGCCGTGGTCGACGAGGACCTGCTTGCGGGCCTTGTCGCCGTTGAACATCGC
>JAGQOC010000074.1 GCA_020427745.1 Phycisphaerales bacterium
GCACACGCCCGGCCAGACCTCGCCGGTGAAGGTCTTGCCGTTCGCGGTTTTCGTCCACACATCGAGCGCTTCGCCCGAGTCGTACACAAAGTACCCGGCCTCTTTCTTCACACCCGGATCGATCATCCAGATGTTCGAAAACCCCCGCTCATCGAGCCATTCGTTGAGCCCAGCGGGATCGGGGAACTGCTCGTCGTCGAAGGTAAAGACTCGGTAGCCGTCCATGTAATCGATGTCCATCCAGATCACATCCGCGGGAAGCTTCCGGCTGCGGAACTCCGTGACGATCTCCTTCACCCGCGACTCGGGGTTGTAGGAATAGCGGCACTGGTGGTACCCAACCGCCCACTTGGGCGGCATCGCGATCGTCCCGGTTAGTTCGCCCAGCCCCTTCATCACCTCCTGCGGCGACGCACGATCGATCACAATCACCGGGAACTCCGGACCGACCGCGCGGAAAGTGATCCCATCACGCAGATCGATCTCGCAGCGTTCCGTGGTGTCCGCGAGCACGCCGAACGCGGAGCCGTCCGCGCGGACCGCGAGCACCCACGGGTGTGAAGTGTAGAGGTTCTTCGCATCAAGCCCGTACCCAAACGCGTCGAGGTTCCAGGTCTCGGTCACAAACCCATTGCGGAGCAGGGGCCCGGCGCACTCACCGGTGCCGTAGAGGCTTGTCCCGGGCTCGATAGAAATCGATGCGGTGTAGCGGTCGTTCTCGAAGCCGTACTCCGGTACCACCGCGAGCTGTGCGGGGTTGAGCTTGGCGATCGGCTGGAAGTCGCGGACGAGGGCGAAGGAGGGACGCCTGCCGGCCGCGGCTTCCGCGGACGCGTCGAAGCGGACAATCCCCTGACCAATGGCCTCTGCGACGGGCGCCGCATGAGCGGGGTGCACCAGGAAAACGAGCAGCACGCCGACGATCGCGAGCGGTTTGGTGACAAACAGTGTGTTGAACATCATGTGCTCCAGGGGGTCATTTCGGATGCCTCGGTCGTCTGAATGGACCTCAAAGCGGGGTCTTTCCGGACCCTTGATCGGGTTGCGGGAAAGATTCTCGGATATTACCGCATTCCGCCACGAAAGTGGATTCACAATCCGGGGATCTTCTGCCATAATAGGAGAGATCCGCCGAAATCACCCATTTCCACACCAATTCCGACACGGACACCACCATGCCTCACTTCAGCCGAACCGCTTCCCTCTCCGCCTTCGCGATCGTCCTCGGCGCATGCTCGGGCAACGCCTTGGCGCAGAACACGATGAACTACCTCCAGTGGTTTGAGATCGAGTGGGACGACATCGAGCGGCGTACGCCCGATTTCTTCATCGCGGGCTACGACGCCGTCTGGCTTCCCCCGATCTCCAAGACCTCCGGGTTCCTCAGCCCGGGCTATGACCCGTTCGATCGCTTCGACCTCGGGAAGCCGCCGCTGCTGACCTTCTCGTCGTCGCGTGCACGCACAACCTACGGCACGGAAGAGACCTTCCGCGCAATGGTCCAGGAACTGCATATGGCCGGCGCCGAGGTCTACATCGACGCGATCTTCAACCACAACTCCGGACGCACAACCTCCGACGCGTTCCTCGCCAACGGCGGGTACCCGGGCTTCTGGATCCCCCGTGAGGACCCACCACGCGACAAGCTCCCCACCGACAACTGGGGCGACTTCCATGCAGGCGTTGCCTCGGGCTATCTCCAATCCGAGAACCCGGGCGGATCGAACTACAACCTGCACAACGGCGACCTCGTTGCGCTTGTTGATATCTCGCAGGAATCCGTCAACAACTTCATCCGCCACCCCGTCGAGTCGGGCGATCCGCTCAATATCCCCGCCGGCACGATGTTCAACCTTCCGGACGACGGCAACTACCGTTTCTACCCGGATCAGACGCTCTCGCCGGATATCTTCGTGAACCCGGGCACCTCGCGGAACCCCGGTGCGCAGTCGTTCACACGCTACCCCTACAACACCGCGGCCCCGCTGAACGGTGACCCGATCGCCGACAACGCGACCGGGCTCCTCATGCGCTGGGCGCAATGGATGATTCAGGATGTCGGCGTCGATGGGTTCCGTCTCGATGCCCACAAGCACATACCGAGCTGGTTCTGGGACGGCTACTTTGATTCCGCCGTCCACATGGCGCGGACTAACCCGCAGGGGCAGAAGGTCAACCCGTTCAGCTTCGGCGAGAATGTCTCGGGCAACTTCGACATGCTCAACAACCAGATCCGCAAGGATTCGTTTGCCAATCGTGACGCGCTCGACATCCAGGGCGCCGCTCGCCTGCGTGACCTGCTCAACGCGGGCGGGTTCGGGAGCTGGGCGAACATCCAATCAAACACGGACTCCGGGCACCTTGACGCCGCGGACGACGGATTCATCAACGGCTCGATGGGCGTGAACCATGTGTTCAGCCACGACAACGGCTCGATCGGCAACGGCGGCTCGCTTCCATCGCTCCCCACCGCACGCCAGCAGGGCTACCAGATGCACGCCTATATGCTGATGCGCCCGGGGCGGACGATTGTGTACCACAACGCCCGCGCGATCGCCGCACGGAGCTCCGGGTTCTTCCCGCGTGAAGGCTCACCCATGGCGCTCGGGTGGGATCCCGCGACGCAGACGCTCGACGACACCATGACCACGCTTGTGCAGCTCAAGAACCAGATCGCGTACGGGCAGTACTTCCAACTCAACAGCTCGATCAGCGATGTGCTCGTCTTCGAGCGGGCGCTCAACGGGCAGGCCAACTGCCTCGTCGCGGTCAACGACCGCTTCGACTCGGGGTTCCGCACGGTCACGGTCTCCACCTCCTACCCGCAAGGGACGCGTCTGCATGAGATGACCGGCAACGCCGCGGACCCGATCGTCGACCCGACCGGCAGCATCCCAGAGTTGATCACCGTTGGCGCGGGCGGGAGTGTCACGCTCCAGGTCCCCAACAACACCAGCTCCTCCGGCGAGCACGGCAAGGGCTATGTGATCTACGCGGAAGCCCTCCCCGACGCAACCGTGACCTTCCTCGGTCAGAACGGGCAGCTCGACGCCGACCCGAGCTCCTTCCCTGATTTCTATCAGCGACTCAACGAGATCCCGATCATCACCAACGATTCATTCGAGATCCGGGTCCAGACCGCCGCCGGCGACGCGCTCGATCCGAACACGGACGACAACGCGTTGTTCGCGTGGGACCAGAAGAACCGCGACTGGAACGGCAACGGCATCATCGATATCTCCCCCACCTCGTTCGTCATCGGTGGCTATGAAGAGTTCCTGACTGTCAACGCGCCGCTCTACAACTCCGGCTCCTCGTTCGGGCTCTACCGCCAGGCAATCGACGCAACAACGATGGAAGAGGGCATGCACTACCTCAGCGTGATCGTCTTCCGTCACCGCAACGCCGGAACCACGCCGATCTTCCGCCAAGTGCGCAAGGTGGTCTACATCGATCGCGAGCCGCCGCAGATCGAGCTCGCCGAAGCGGGGATGACGCTCGACGATCCCGCGCCCCAGTTCACGGTCTACGCCCTCGATCGAACAACACGGGCGGTGCACATGTTCGCCGACCTCGACGCGGGTGTGGACCCGCTGGACCTTGTCTCCTCCGCGAACCAGGTGAACCCGTACGACCGGAAGGAGTACCGCTATAGCCTCGGCACGCTCGGGCACGGCGAGCACGAGATCAGCGTCGTAGCGATCGAGGAATCGGGCAACGCCACCGTGCTCCGCGAAACCGTGTTCATCAACCTCTGCCCGGCGGACTTCACAGGTGACGGCACGCTCGACATCTTCGATGTCTTCGCCTTCCTCGATGCCTTCAACACAGGTGATCCGAGCGCGGACTTCACCAATGACGGATCGTTCGATATCTTCGATGTCTTCGCCTTCCTCGACGAGTTCAACGCCGGCTGCCCGTAAAGCAACGCGGCATTAGTCGTCGTCAGGATCGATCCCGGTGTACTGGTATTCCTTCGTCTTGATGAGGCTGAACCAGACCAGCGTAAAGAGCGGCCAGCCGAGCCCGAGCAGCAGGAACAGCCCCAGCCCGATCGCCGGGCCGATCGTGGCCCCGGGGTTGTTGCTCGGGTCCATGCCCCGCGCGATATCGTTGTTCGGGAAATCCTTCGCCCATTGCTCGGTCGCGGCCTGGATGTTGAGCTGGTTCAGGAATCCCAGGAAGTTCAGCGGTAATGCGAGCGCAGAATAGACCAGAAGCACCACGCGTGATTTGTAGCGGCGCATCACGAGCATAATCGATCCGATCAGGAACACCACAGACAACACCAACCCGGATAACGCGAGGGCAAGGGAATACGGCGTGAGCTGCATCGATGGCGGCAGCGGATCGCCGTTGAGCGCTTTCTCCACCATCCCGGACAGGAACGGCACCGAGAGCATCGCGAGCCCACCACAAACGAGCCCAAACGCCGCCAACGCGATATTGAATCCACCGAGCACCGGACACCAGACGGGTCGCTTCACGGGCGCCATGTCCGGCTCCCATCGCGCGTGCTCCGTCGTTTCGTTCACCTGTGTTTCATCGCTCATCATGACCCCCTGTCAAACCCGGCCCTCGCCGGGACCCTATACCCGTTGGAGAAAGCGGACATCGTTCTCGTAGAGCATCCGGATATCCGGGATGCCGTACTTACCCATCGCGATGCGTTCAATGCCGAACCCGAACGCGAAGCCCGTCCATTGTTCGGGATCGAGCCCGCAGGCTTGCAGCACATTCGGATCGACCATGCCGCAACCCCCGAGCTCGACCCACTTCGCGGGCTCGTCCGGCTTCAGCGCGATCATCATATCGAACTCGGCGCTGGGCTCCGTGAACGGGAAGAAGCTCGGGCGGAGACGGATCTCCGCGTCCGCGCCGAAGTACGCGTGCGCGAACTGCAGGAGCGTCGACTTGAGATCCGACATCGAAACCCCGCGATCGATGTGCAGCCCCTCGATCTGATGGAACATAAACGAGTGCGTCGCGTCGACCGTATCCGGGCGGTAGACCCTTCCGGGCGAGACAATCTTGACCGGCGGCGTGCGTCCCTCCGCGGCCATCTTCTCCATCGTGCGGATCTGCACGGTCGAGGTCTGCGAGCGGAGCATCCGGGGTGAGCCGACCTCGTTCGGGTCATCGACATAGAAGTTATCGATCGGGTCCCGGGCCGGGTGCGCCGGGGGGATGTTGAGCTTGACAAAGTTGTGCTCGTCGTCCTCAAGCTCGGGGCCCTGAGCGACCTCGAATCCCAGACGGGCGAAGATCTCAACAAGCTCCGAGCGGACGCGTTGGATGATGTGCCGACGCCCGAGGATCTTCGTATCGATCACCCCCGGCTCGGTGAGGTCCAGCATCGGTCCACCGAGTTTGGTCGACTTCCCGCCGCCCATGGAACCCCGGGCCTCGAACGCGGACTCGAGCGCGGACTTCACCTCGTTGAGCCGTTTACCAACCGCCGCTTTCTGATCCCCCGGGACATCCTTCATCATGGGCATCAGCCCACGGATACGCCCCTTGGGACCAATGTAGGCGATCCGCCACGCCTCAAGAGACTCGGCGTCCGTCGCGTCCTTGATCGCCGCGAGCCCCTGGGATTCCACTTCATTGAGTGCTTCGAGCATGGCGGATCGTAGCCACTCGAACAAAAAAATGCCGCCCGGGAAAGGCGGCATCTGGAGGTTCGTGTGCTTGATGAAGCGAGATTACTCTTCTTCGTCGCTCTTGGCGGGCGCGGGCTTGGGCGCGTCCTTGCGGAGCTTGGCCGCGAACGCGGTCCGCTTGTCGGCGGTGCGCCGGCGGGTGCTGGGCTGACCACCGATCTCGGGGCCCTCCTCGTTGCCAACGAACTGGATCACGCACAGAGGGGCCGCATCACCCAGGCGGTGACGACCGAGCTTGACGATGCGGGTGTACCCGCCCGCACGATCGGCGAACCGGGGAGCGACATTGTCGAAGATGTGCTTGACGATGCGCGGGGCCTTGCGGATCTCGCCGTAGCGGTTGCGCTCAATCTGGTCCTCGGAGGGGATATCGAAGAACCCCTCGGTGAACTCGCGCTGCTCCTCGACACGCTCACGCATCTCATCGGGTGCACCGGCGGGGACATGCGACCACGCAAACGCGCGCCGGTCCTGCCCGAGCATCTTGATGACCTCGCGTCGGTTGTGCAGATCACCCTTCTTGGCCTTGGTCACGATCTTCTCAACGAACGGCTGGAGCGCCTTCGCCTTGGGGATCGTGGTGGTGATCTGCCCGTGCTCGAACAGGCTCGCCGCCATATTGCGGAGCATGGCCTGACGATGTGCGGCCTTGCGGCCCAGCTTGAATCCGGCTTTGCGATGACGCATGGCTCGGTCCTTTCTCACAAACAACGCGATCACCGCGTTGTGGTTCTTCCATCAGTTCCCCTGGATGGTGTACCCCTCGGGCAGTTCCATTCCAAGATCAAGGTCAATATCCAGAAGCTTGCGCTTCACTTCACGCAGCGATGTCCGACCGAACGAACGCAGCTTGAGCAGTTCAGGCTCGGGCATCACAACCAGCTGAGCAACGGTGTCGATCCGTGCCGACTCGAGGCAGTTGCTCGCACGAACCGAGAGATCCAGCTGCTGGATCGGCATGTTGAGCTTGCGGATGAGCTCCTCGTCCACGCCCGCGGCCGCCGCAGCCCCCTCGGAAACATGGTCATCGCCGATATCGAAGTACTGGACAAACGGGTTGAGGTGCTTGCGGAGAATCTTGGACGACTCCACGAGCGCCATCTCGGGCGTGATCGTGCCATCGGTCCAGACCTCCATGGTCAGCTTGTCGTAGTTGGTCTTCATCCCGACGCGGGTGTCCTCGACCTGGTAGCGGACTCGCTGGACCGGGGAGTAGATCGCGTCGACCGGGATGACCCCGATCTCCTGCTCGTCGTTGCGCCCATACTGCTCGGACGCGGGGACATACCCGCGCCCCTTGCCGACATGGATCTCCATCTCGAAGGGGATCTCTTCGGTCAGGGTCGCGATGACGAGGTCCTTGTTGATGATCGTGACATTGGTGTCGGCCTCGATGAGGTCGGCGGTCACCTCGCCCGGGCCCTGGGCCGCGAGCTTCATCACGCGGGGCTCGTCGCCCTCGAGCTTGACGATCAGGTTCTTGATGTTCAGAACGATATCGGTGGTGTCCTCAAGCACGCCCGGCATCGAGGTGAACTCGTGCTCGGCGCCCTTGATCTTGATTGCCGTGACAGATGCGCCCTCAAGTGAGGAGAGCAGGATCCGGCGGAGCGAGTTGCCGATGGTTGTGCCCATACCACGCTCGAACGGCTCCACGGTAAAACGACCGAATGTATCGGCGGTGAACTTCGGATCCGAAACGACCCGGGAGGGCAACTCTAAACCACGCCAGCGAATACGCATGATGGGACTCCACAGCAGGCAGAAACTCGTTCATTCCGTTGCCGATTCACAGATCCGCACCCCTGCTGAGTGTGCGCTCTTTCTTCCCGGCTCGGGACCATACAAAGATCGCCACCGATCTCTCGACCGATGGCGGGAATATCAACTAGACGCGACGCTTCTTGCGGGGACGGCAGCCGTTGTGAGGGACCGGGGTGTGGTCCTCGATCGCGGTGACGCGAATACCGCAGGACGCGATGCCCGACACCGCGTTCTCGCGACCGGCACCCGAACCGGTCAGCTTGACCTCGACCTCGTTCATGCCCATCTTGCGGACCTTCTGTCCGACCTGCTCGCCGGCACGGGTCGCCGCAAACGGGGTGGACTTGCGTGCACCCTTGAAACCGATCGTTCCCGCCGAATCCCACGCGAGGGTCTCGCCGTTGGTATCGGTGATGGTGACGATCGTGTTGTTGTGGGTTGCCTTGATGTGCGCGATCCCGCGGACAACATTGCGACGGATCTTCTTCGGCTTTTTCGTACTGGTCTTTGCCATTGTTCGCTCCATTCGGTTCCACTTGGGATCCTCTCTCGAGGCTGGAACCTTGCGATTGTTTCTGTATGTCTGCCCGGCTCAACGAACCGGAACGGTTTAGCCCTTGACGCCCTTCTTACCCGCAACGGTTTTCTTGCGGCCCTTGCGGGTGCGAGCGTTGCAGCGGGTGCGCTGACCACGGGTCGGGAGACCCGAGCGGTGGCGGTCCCCGCGGTATGAGCGGATCTCACGCAGACGCTGAATGTTCTGCTGGATCTGACGCCGGAGCGCACCCTCGACAAGGAAGTTGTTGTCGATGATCGTGTTCAGCAGCGACACCTCGGTCTCGCTCAGCTCATTGGCCTTGATATCGTGATCGATCTTCGCTTCCGCGAGGAGATCAGCGGCGAACTTCGGGCCGATGCCGTGGATGTACTGCAAGGAGTAGTAGATCTTCTTGCGGTCCGGGATGTCAACACCTGCGATACGGGGCACTGCTTCACTCCTGACGCCGGCGTCAATGCCGGCATTGAATCATATGGTCCGCGCCGAAAAGCTCGGGCGGCTACGCATCTCTCAGCCCTGACGCTGCTTGAAACGCGGGTTCTTCTTGTTGATCACAAACACTTTGCCTTTACGCCGAACGATCTGACAGTCATTCGAGCGACGCTTGACGCTGGATGAGACTTTCATCACAACCTCCCACCGCTCCCGCGGCGAATACATCCGACCCGGTCACCCGGGAAATCCATACCGATCACGCCGCACCGGATCCGATCCGGAGCAGCGGGAGAGGATCGTAGGCACCTCTCCATCGCTTGTCGCGTTCGGGGCGAACGAAGATTCGGACCCAAACACCAAATTTATCCCGGATCCACACGCCTCACGGCGTTTGATCCGGTTTCCGTTCGGTTCATCGCCCGGATGAGCCGTCCGTGTTGCCCATGAACCCGTCATAGTTCCGCATGAGCAGGCTCGCCTCGACCCGCTGGAGGAAGTCCAACGCCACCGAGACCACAATCAGAAGCCCCGTACCCCCGAGGAACTGGGTGACGATGAAGTCGACCTTGAGCCCCTGATTGACCGCCATCGGGAGAACCGCGATCACCGCAAGGAAGGCCGCCCCCACATAGGTGATGCGTTCCATGACGGCCTCGAGGTATTCCGCGGTCCGGGGGCCCGGACGGAGACCCGGGATAAACGAACCATGATCGCGGAGCTGTTTGGACATCTCTTCCGGGTTGAACTGGACCGTGATCCAGAAGTAGCTGAAGAAGTAGACCATCACGATGTAGAGCACGAGATACGGGAACTGCCCCATCTGGAAGTTCGCGCCGAGCCAGGTGATCGTGGTGTAGTACCAGCCCGAGTCGATCCCCGCCGCCGTCGCACGATCCGAGAGGAAGCTGAAGATCACGGAGGGGAAGATCATCAGTGAGCTCGCGAAGATGATCGGCATCACGCCGCCGTGATTCACCCGCAGTGGGAGATAGCTTTTCTGTCCGCCGAACTGCCTCGATCCACGCGAGTGCTTCGCCTGCTGGATCGGGATCCGTCGTTGCGCAACCGTCAGCAGCACGGACCCCGCAACAACCAGCACGAAGCCGCAGAGCAGAAGGATCAGCCCCATCCAACCCATCTTGGACGGATCGGAGGCATCAAACCCTTGATAGACGGTGATGACCGCGTTGGGCATCCCCGTAAGGATGCCGGCCATGATGATCAGCGATACACCGTTGCCGATCCCAAAACGGTCAATCTGCTCACCGAGCCACATCAGGAACACGGTCCCCGCGGTCAGCGTCGCGATACCCATGACCCACCAGAGCGGGTTGTTCGCCCATTGCGAGTAGACCAGCCCGGATTTGGTAATGTAGCTCAGCCACCCCACTGCCTGGACCACACAGAGGCCAACCGTGACATAGCGGGTCCACTCAGTGAGCTTGGTCTGCCCGCTCGCACCTTCGTCCTTGAGTTTTTTCAGCGCCGGTGAGACGGTCCCGAAGAGCTGGAAGATGATCGACGCCGTGATGTAAGGCATGATCCCGAGCCCGAAGATCGTGGACTGTCCGAAGGAGCCGCCCGAGAAGATCGCGACATACTGCGCCATCTTACCCGCGGCGCTGCCCGTAGCCGCCTGCATCTCGAAGAAACGGGTGAGCGCTTCCTGATTGACCCCGGGCACCGGGATCCAGAACCCGATACGGTACACCATCAGCATCGCGAGGGTAAAGAGGATCTTGTTCCGGAGCTCTTCGATCCGAAAGACATTAAACAGTGTCTTGAAAAACATCTTCGAGTGCTCCCGCGCGGGTTCCTCAAACAGACACCGGGATCGAATCCCGGATGTCCCGATCAGAGCCCGGTGACATCAGGGGCCCGACCCCGGTGGAATGATCCGTGAAAAACTGCTCTCACGGCGTCCTTATTTCTTCTTCAGGACCTCGCCCCGGGCGAAGGCCTCCGAACGCAGCTTGTGCCAACGCTGGGTCTTGAGCTTCTTGGTCAGATTCTTGGGAGTCTGATCATCCGAGTTGCGATCGACGCCGCGGACGCGGTCGCGTCGCGTACCGATCTCGGTCACCGAACCGCCGGCGTCCTCGATCATCTTACGAGCCGAAGCGGTCACCCGGTTGACTTCCACGGTGAACTTCGCGTCGACCTTGGCACCCTCGGGCATCCCGCCGAGAATCTTGACATTCTTGCTCTTATCACGGACCAAGCCCGCGGCGATAAGCGAGTCAGCGTTCACCTCGCCGCCCTTCTTGAACGCATCAGATGCAAGAATATCGCCCAGGTTGACCGCCCAGAAGTGGGTCTTGAAGTCGTGGTTGGTGAAACCGAACTTCGGCATACGCCGGAAGAACGGCATCTGACCGCCCTCGAACTGGTACTTGCGAGCAGTACCCGCACGCGAACCGGCACCCTTCTGCCCACGCCCGGCTGTCTTGCCGTTGCCCGAGCCGACACCCCGACCCACACGCTTGCGTTGTTTGTACTTGCCCGCCTGTGCGGTGACTTCATGAATCATCATGGCTGTTCACTCCTAAGTGAGTTGCCTTTGTGTGCTGTCCGCTCGTTGTATTACGAGTCCGTGTTCTCTGCGCCCTCGGAGGATGCCGCCTCCCCCTGAGCTGCCGCGCCGCCTCGGGGTCCGCCGCGTCCACCGCGACCACCGCCGCCGCGACCACCACGCCCGCCGCCGCGTCCGCGGTCCTGACCGATGGTGTTGACGGGAGCCGCCATCTTCGTCGTGCCCTCGCTCTTCACGGGCATGAAACGCTGCCCGCGTGCGATCCGCTCCTCGATATCCGAGGTGGTGATCTCTACGCCGCGGAGCTCAGCGATGTCCTCACGGGTGCGGAGCTGGCTGAGCCCGTCGAGCACGGCCTTGACCGTGTTGAGCTTGCCGGTCGAGCCGGTGCACTTCGAGAGACAGTCGGTGATGCCGACCATCTCGAGCACCGCACGCACCGTCCCGCCCGCGACGACGCCGGTACCGGGCGACGCGGGGAGGATCTTGACCTGGCTTGCGCAAGCACGCCCCACCACCTCGTGAGGGATGGTGCTGCCCGCCATGGGAACGGTCATCATGTTGAGCTTGGCGTACTTCTCAGCCTTCTCGATCGCGGTCGGGACCTCGGGGCTCTTGGCGTAGCCGTAGCCGATCTTCCCGCGCCGGTCACCAACGACGACGAGCGCGCCGAAGCTGAATCGGCGTCCACCCTTGACCGTGGCTGCGGTGCGGTAGATCCCGACGGTGTGGGAATCGAGACTGGATTTTTCTTCAAGAATATCTGTCATGGTGTTTCTTTCGATCAGAACTCGAGACCACCCTTGCGGGCCGCATCTGCGAACGCCTTGACGCGTCCGTGGTACTTGAACCCGCCGCGATCGAGGACAACCTTGGTCACCCCCGCCGCTTTGGCCCGTTCGGCGATCGCGGCGCCGACCTGCTCAGCCGCGCCCTTCCCGCCGGTATTTCCTTCGATCTTGATGCCCTTATCGAGCGACGAGGCGCTCGCGAGCGTCGTCCCCGAGAGGTCATCGATGACCTGGACATAGAAGTGGCTCAGCGAGCGGTACACCGAAAGACGCGGGCGCGTGGGGGTCCCGGAGACCCGCTTGCGGATACCGATCTGACGACGCGTGCGGCGAACTGCTTTTTGTTTCTGCTTATCCATCGTGCTACCTCAGTGGCATTGCGCCCGGCCGAAGCCAGGATTACTTGCCGAATGCCTTTCCTTGCTTGCGCTGGATGACCTCGCCCACATACCGGATCCCCTTGCCGTTGTACGGCTCGGGCTTCCGCTTGGAGCGTGCCGTCGCGGCGAAGTGCCCGACCGCCTGCTTATCCGCACCGCTGATTGTGATTGTCTGCTTCTCGGTCGAGACATTGAGCCCCGCCGGGATCGGCATCTTGATCAGGTTGGCATAGCCGACCTTCAGCACCAGTTCCTGCCCCTGCACATTACAGGTCCAACCCACGCCGTTGATCTCGAGCTTCTTCTCGTAGCCCTTGGTCACACCCTCGATCATGTTGGCGATGATCGCACGGGTGGTTCCCCAGTAGGCACCGTTGGAACGCTTCTGCGCGATGAGCTTCTCGTCCATCGAGACGATAATGCTCTTGGAGTCCGTATCATGAGCGACCTCGACCTCGGGGCGGAACTCGTAGCTCAGCGAGCCCTTCGGGCCCTCGATAGAGATCGTCCGCCCGCTCAGCGAGACCTTGGCGTCCTTGTGGACCTCGATTGCTTTCTTACCAATTCGCGACATAACGCGTTCCTTTCATGCTGTCCTCGTCATCCGGTCGCCCGGGGATTCCAGCGTTGCGTGCTCCGTGCACGCGGTGTTCCATTCACATTCAGAGGACGGTGCAGAGCAGCTCGCCCCCGATTTTCTCTTCCCGGCAACGCCGATCGCTCAGCACGCCCTTGCTCGTCGAGACCACCGAGATCCCCATCCCCTGCAGCGGGGCCGGGATCTGGTCGACCTTCTTGTAGACCCGGCATCCGGGCTTGCTGGCGCGTTTGATCTCGTGGATCAGCGTCTCGCCACGCGGGCCGTACTTCAGGTCGATATGGATCGTGCCCTGCTTGTTGTCCTCGACCACCTCGAAGCCATTGATGTAGCCCTCGGATTCGAGCACGCCCGCGACGCCGCGGCATACCTTGTTGTTCAGCACGACAACGCTCTTGGCGCGGTTCCGCGTTGCGTTGCGGATACGGGTGAGCATGTCTGCGATCGGGTCACTGATTGACATAGGAACCTACCTTTGTCCGTGTTTCGGAGATCGAGAGCACCCTGGTGCATCCCGAGTAATGATTCGTTCGTTCGTTTCCAGAGGCCTTACCAGCTGGCCTTGCGCATTCCCGGGATCTTGCCTTCCAGTGCAAGCTTGCGGAGCATGATCCGGGAGATCCGGAACTTGCGGTACACACCTCGCGAGCGACCGGTCAGCTCACACCGGCGGACGATCCGTGTCGAGTACTTCGGGGTCTGCTTGCTCTTGACGATTTGACATTTTCTTGCCATTGTTCGGTCCTTCCCTCGTGCTTACTTCTTCTCGGGCTTCTTGAAAGGCATCCCGAGCTCCGCGAGCACGAAGCGGCTCATCTTCGGATCGGAGTTCTTGAATGAGAAGTTGATGTTCATCCCGTGGGTGAACGACTGCTCCGCCATGTTGATCTCGGGGAACACGCCCTGCTCGGTGAGCCCCATCGAGTAGCTCCCCTGACGATCGAACGCCTTGTCGTTCAACCCGCGGAAGTCCTTCATACGCGGCGTCGCGATGTTGATCAGCCGATCCATGAAGTGCCACATCCGATCACGACGCAGGGTGACCTTGAACGCGGTCTCGTAGCCCTCGCGGACCTTGAAGTTCGACACGCTCTTCTTTGCAGCAATCGAGACAGGCTTCTGCCCGGTGATCGTGTTGAGCGTGTGCTGAACCGCGTCGCGCACATTGGCGGGGATCTTGGTCCCGTCGAGATGACGCCCCATGTTCACATTGATCGTGATCTTGTCGAGCTTGGGCATCTGGTTGACATTCTTGATGCCGAACTCGGACGCGAGCTTCCCGACCACCTGCTCGGTGTACTGGGTCTTCAGACGCGGGGTCGAGGGCTTGAGCGCCTCCTGGATCAACGCATCATCGAACTGTTGTTTCTTCGCCATGACTTATTCCTCACCCACAAACGGGCGTTGATCGTGCTTCAGTTAGCTCTTTGCTCCACGGATCTGACCGAGGGTCTTGCCCCCGCGGACCGCAACGCGGGCCTTGCTGCCATCGCTCTTGGTCTCGAAGCGGACCCGGGTCCCCTTGCCGTCCACGACAGGGTTGACATTGGAGATGTGAATCGGGAGCTCCTTGGTGATGACCCCGCCCTGCGGATTCAGCTGGGTCTTGCGGACATGCTTTGTGCGGAGATTCACACCCTTGACCAGAACCTTGTCGCTCTTGGTCAGAACCTCGAGCACCTCGCCGGTCATGCCCTTGTGGTCGCCCGAGTTGACGACGACCTGGTCGCCCTTGCGGATATGCCTTGCCATCACAATACCTCCGGTGCCAGGGACACAATCTTCATGTAGTTCCGCTCGCGGAGCTCGCGTGCGACCGGGCCAAAGATGCGGGTGCCCTTGGGGTTCCCGTCATCGTTGATGAGCACGACCGCCGAGGAATCGAACTTCACATACGACCCGTCCTTGCGGCGGGTGTTGCGAGCGGTCCGCACGACGACGGCCTTGTACTTCTCGCCGGTCTTCACATCAGCGCCGGGGAGCGCCTTCTTGATACTGACGAGCACCTTGTCACCGATCGTCGCGGTCTTGCGGGTGAACCCCTGACGCCGGGTCGATCCGCCGTAGACACGGATGACATAAGCGATCTTTCCGCCCGAGTTGTCCGCGACTTCGCATCTTGATTCTTGCTGAAGCATAACTTGCTCTTTCATCAGGGCGTCGACAGACGCCCGGAGTTGATTCGTTAGACGCTGCGTTTCTCAACGATCCGCATGAGCTTCCAGCTCTTGGTCTTGCTGATCGGGCGGCACTGAGCGACCTCGACCACATCGCCCTTGTGCGATTCGTTGTTCTCATCGTGAACATGCAGAACCGTCCGCTTGCTCACATACTTACCGTACTTCGGGTGCTTGGTCCGGTACTGGATCACGACCTTGCGGGACTTGTCCCGTCCGTCCGTCTCCACCACGCCGATCTTCGCACCATTGACTTGCGTTTCGCTCATATCTTTGAAACTCCTGCTCAGGCGCCTGCCCGTGCGGTCTGCTCGGTCAACAACCGGGCGATGTCCTTGCGGATCTTGCCGAACTGAGAAACATCCTCGATCTTCTCGCTCACGCTCTTGTTCTTCAGCCCGAAGAGCTTCGCACGCAGCCTCTTGAGCTCCGTGGTGATCTCCTCGTCCTTCAATGCCTTGACTTCTGCTCCGGTCATCATCAGCTCCTTATGCCTCGACCCGGCGACCGACCATGCGGCACTTCACAGGCATCTTCATCGCGACGCGATGGAACGCGCCACGCGCACGCACCTCGCTCACACCCGCGAGCTCGAACAGAATCGTCCCGGGCTTCACCCGAGCCGCCCAGTAATCCACATCAGCCTTGCCCTTACCCATGCGGGTCT
>JAGQOC010000075.1 GCA_020427745.1 Phycisphaerales bacterium
CCTTCGGCGACTCCCCCGAGATGGCCGACCGCCTCCTCAAACTCATCCTCGCAGGCACCAAGACCGCGACCTGCTCCTCGCGCTGGGAATGGGAACACGAGCACCAAACCCCGCTCACCGTCGGGGCCCTCGCCGTCATCACCGACGGCACCAACCAACCCCGGTGCGTCATCGAAACAACCGCCGTCGTCGAGACCCCTTTCAACGAGGTCACGCCGGAGTTCGCCTACCACGAAGGCGAAGGCGACCGCTCCTACGAATACTGGCGCCGCGAACACTGGGCCTTCTTCGCCCGCACCCTCCCCCGCATCGGCAAAGAACCCGCCGAAACCATGCTCCTGCTCTGCGAGCGTTTCCGGGTGATCTACCAAGAATCTTGAAACCACCCCGGAACCGCTCCGCACCCTCCCCGAATAGAAGTGCGTTCTCAGTCCCGGCGGCATCTGTTCCCGCCCGGGCGCCGGATGTGTTCTTCACCGGCTGTTGCAAAATGTCATTCTGGCCGACCGCATACCGCGGCAGAGCGTTTCTCCCGCGTCCGCGATCGGTGCGTCATTGGTTCCCGTGGGATCTCTTGGAAAGGAGAAACAGATGCTGTCACATTATCTACTCGCCGTGATGCTCGCCCAGCCCCCGGCCCTCGCGCCCCAGCCCCAGCCCCAGGAAGGTTGGTCCGCCGGTCATTCCATTGCGCAAACCGAGTCCGTCCCCCAGTCCACGACCGGCTACACATCGGGTTCCCCCCTCGCCGACATCAACGGCGACGGTGTGCTGGATATCTTCGATGTGATCGCATTCATCAACTGCGTCAACACCGGCGCCGCCTGCGCGGATCTCAACGGCGACGGCGTCATCGACATCTTCGATGTCCAGCTCTTCATCGCCCTCTAAATCGCCACTCCGCCGGACCCACCGGCCCGGCGGGGATTTACCCCGGATACTTCTTCTTCATGTACTTCACCGACGCCGTAATGAGTTTCTTTAGCGTCGGCACATGCACATCGTCCAGGGACTTGATGTACAGGCACGACTTCCCGGTCTTGAACTTCCCGAGCTTCTCCATCAGCTCCGGTTCCTTGTCGAACCCGGACATGATGTAGACCGAGATCGCCGCCTTGCGTGGTGAGAACCCGCACAGCATGCTGTCTCCCTCCCGCCCGGAGTCGTAGACATAGTGGTAGCTCCCAAACCCGATGATCGAGGGCCCCCACATCTTCGGCTTCTCCCCGGTGACTTTGGACATGATCTCGATCAGCTGCTTGCAGTCATTGGTGTGCTTGGGATCGACGGCCTTGAGGTACGCCGCCACGGTCTGCTTGGTCGGTTTGGTTTTGTTCTCGGACATTCAGGCGCTCCGTTATGAGTATCTGGGTCAAGTGTACCCGATTGTCGGGGGCTGTTGTCCGGGGATGGCTGGACAGCGTGCGTTACGCAATAGACGGTATGGGAATGCCTATCAACCCAAGCAGCTTTGCGTCCACCGGTATCAACAGTTGGCATCAGGCTCAGAGCCAGCTTGCGCGGTCCAGCGAGCGTCTGGCGACGGGGCTGCGGATCAATCGCGGCGCGGATGATCCGGCGGGGCTGATCGCCTCCGAGACGCTGGGGGCGCGGATCGCGGAGCTGGATTCGCTGATTGTTTCCACCGAGCGTGCGAACAGCCAGCTGTCGATCCGCGAGGCGGAGTTGGGTGTTGATGATGTCTCGACCGTGGAGGAGCGTGCGTCGATCGGGCTGGAGCAGCGTGCCAACGAGAGTATGTCGCGGGCGATGGAGACCGAGCGGATCAACACCGCGCGTGCACGGTCGGTGATCCGTGATGCGGACTATGCACGGGAGACCTCGGAATCGGTGCGTGCTTCGATCCTGGGTGAGGCCTCGGTGCGTGTCATGCTGATCGGGCGCGTGCAGGGGCAGCGTGTGCTGGACCTGCTGGGCTGAACAGACTGGATTACTTCTCGAGCATACCAAGCTGCCACATCATGAAGATGCGTTGGTCGGCGACATCGCGGATGCGCAGGTGCAGGGGTTTGCCTTGTCCGTGCCCGCCCTCGCGGTCGACCCAGAGCATCACGGGTTCGGCATCGGGGTCCGAGGCGGTGGATGCCTGGACGAGGGCGGCCATTTTGCGAGCGTGCAGCGGGTGGACGCGGGTGTCGTTTTCGCCGGCGGTGTAGAGGACGGCGGGGTACTTGGTGCCCGGTTTGACATTGTGGTACGGGGAGTATTTGCGGATGTACTCGAACTGCTCGGGGTTCTCGGCGCTGCCGTACTCGGGGACCCAGTAGCGGGCCATGAGGAAGTTCTGGTAGCGGAGCATGTCGAGAAGGGGGACGGCGGTGATGACAGCGGAGAAGAGGTCGGGTCGCTGGACCATGACGGCGCCGGTGAGGAGCCCGCCGTTGGAGCCGCCGGCGATGCCGAGCTGCTTGGTGTTGGTGTATCCGTTGTCGATGAGCCATTCGCCTGCGGCGATGAAGTCATCGAAGACATTCTGCTTGTGCTCGAGCATCCCGGCTTCGTGCCAGGCGTTGCCGTACTCGCCGCCTCCTCGGAGGTTTGCGATGGCGTAGACGCCGCCGTTCTCGTACCAGGGGAACATGGTGGCGGAGAAGTACGGGGTCATGGAGATGTCGAAGCCGCCGTATCCGTAGAGGATTGTGGGGTTGTTGCCGTCGAGCTTGAGGCCTTTTTTGTGGACGATGAACATGGAGACGGGGGTGCCGTCTTTGGAGTCGTACCAGACCTGTTTGACCTCGATGGAGGAGGGATCAACGGGGACATCGGGGCGTGCCCAGAGCTCGCTGTCGTTGTTGGCGAGGTTGATCTTGTAGATGGATGCGGGCATGTTGAAGGAGGAGAAGGAGAGGAATGCTTCGGTGCGGTCGTCAGCGACTGCGAGCCCACCGGATCCGATGCCGGGGAGAGCGAGGTCGCCGAGTGATTTGCCGTTGTAGTCGTAGAGTGCGATTTTGGTTTTGGCGGCTTCGAGATAGTTCACGGCGATGATGCCGCGTGCGTAGCTGACGCCTTCGATGACGAGGTTGTCGTCGTGGGGTACGACGGGTTTCCAGTTGTCGAAGGAGGGGTTGTTGAGGTCGATGACGGAGACGGTGCCGTTGGGTGCGTCGAAGGAGTGCTGGAGGTAGAGGCGGTCGCCGTCGTAGTGTGCTCCGCCGATGCGGCCCATCTTGCCGATGGCTGCGGGGACGAGATCGAGCTCGCCGGTGCGGGTCCACTTGGCGAGGTCGGCGACCCAGAGGTCGAGCCCGGCGGTGCCGGTCCAGTAGCCGACGGTGAGCCAGCGTGCGTCTTCGGAGGGCATGCCGAAGGGGCCCCAGGTTGTTTTGAGTGCTTCGAGTTCTGCGTCGGTTTTGTTGAGGTTGGCGTAGAAGAACTCGATGTCCTGCTGGCGGAAGAGTTGTCTGTCCTGTCGGTGGTGTGTGCCGAGCTTGTGGAGCTTCATGACGGAGGAGTAGGCGTTGTCGGTGTCCTCGAGCCGTTCGTAGAAGAAGCCTGAGTTGTCGGGGAGCCAGCCGGAGAAGTTGACCTTGCCCGGGATTTCCTCTGCGAGCCATTGGCCGGATTCGACATCCATGACATAGCAGGTGGAGTTTTCGTCACCTGCGGCGTACATGCCGAAGGCCATGAGGGAGCCGTCGTCGTTGGGCGCGGTCCAGGAGACAGTGGTGAGCCCGGTGGGGTCGATGGCTTGGGGGTCAAGGAGGACGCGTTCTTCGCCGTCGAGCCCGTCGCGGACATAACGGACGGCTTGTGGCTGGGCGCCCTCGCGGCGGGAGTAGAAGTAGCGGTTGCCGTAGGGGACGGGGGATCCGATGGAGGGGACCTCCATGAGCTCGCGGAGTCGTTCTTCGAGTGCTTTTCGGCCGGGGAGGTTGTCGAGGATGGAGCGTGTGTAGGCGTTCTGGGCGTCGGTCCATGCGGCGACTTCGTCGTTCACCAGGCCCATGTTGTCGGGGTTGGAGTTGTCGCCTTCGAGCCAGCGGTAGTTGTCGATGACTTCCACGCCGTGGATGGAATCCTTGACGGGGTTGGGTTCTGTTGCTGGTGGGGCTGCGAAGAGTGCGGAGGATGCTGCGAGGAGGGGGAGGAGATAGGGGGCTGCGTTCATCGGGAAACCTCTTTGGATTGATGGTTGGTTCTTGGATGATACCGGTTCGGGGTGGATTGGTTGACCGAATTGGGGGAAGAAGTGTGGTAGAATCGAGAGATGAGTGCACCCGATGAGCATATCGATTCGCCGTTCGATGACCATATCGAGCGTGATCCGCTCGGAGGCGGTCGGGGATCGCACGAGGGGCACGCGGCGCATGGGGGGAAGCGGGTGCCGACGGCTCAGGCGATGGGGTATGCGCCGAAGGCACCGTATTCGAATGTGCCCCTGTGCACTTTCTGTGGGTACGAGCTGACGGGGATGGATGTTGGGGGGAACTGCCCGGAGTGCGGGAAGCCGATCTGGGAGTCGAATATTCAGTCGCCGACCTCGGGGCTTTCGATCGCTTCGATGGTGTGCGGGATTGTGGGGCTGGTGAGTTGTGTGTTGTATGGGTTCCCGACGATCATTCTTGGGCCTTTGGCGATCATTTTCGGAGAGATCTCGATCCGGCAGTACAAGCGTGGCGAGCGTGCGGGTTCCACGAAGGGCTTTTCGTTGACGGGCCGGATTTGTGGGTGGATCGGGACCGTGCTGGTGCTCGGGTTCTGGGGTGTGATCCTCGCGG
>JAGQOC010000076.1 GCA_020427745.1 Phycisphaerales bacterium
TGCTCACCAAGAGCACGCAGGCACCGGACGAGGACACACCGTGCGATCTCGAAGCCGAGATGCGCACCAACCCGGCGGCGGGCGGGATGGTGCAGGCCGCCGCGGCGACGATGTTCGAGAAATCCGACCGCGAGCTGGCGTCCACACTGAGCACCATCCGCCGCCACCTCAACTGGCTGCAGTACCCCGCGATGCGGCGTTCGGTCGAGCAGGGGACGGGGGATCTCGGCTCGATCCAGACCACACCGACATCGCTGTATGTCTCGCTTCCGGTGCGTCACATGAGCACCTGCGCGGGCTGGCAGCGAATGGTCCTCAACTGCCTGCTGGCGTCGTTCGAGTCCGGCGAGGCACGCCGTGCACACCAGCTCCAGACAGGGGGTCACCGAACGCTGATCGTCATCGATGAGATGCCTGCGCTCGGGTACATGCGTTCACTGGAGATCGCCGCCGGTCAGATCGCGGGCTTGGGCGCGAAACTTTACTTCTGCTGCCAGGACCTCAGTCAGCTCAAGGCCATCAACCCCAATAGCTACGAGACCTTCCTCGCCAACAGCGGCACACTCACCTTCTTCTCCCCGCAGGACACCACGACCCTCGAATGGATCCAGCGCCGCCTCGGCGACACCACCATCGTCCAGCACAGCCAGAGCGAGGGGAGCCTGCGGTCGCTTGTGGAGGACGGGAGTTCCGGACGCAGCGCGAGCTCGGGCACACACCCGCTGATGACCGGCGCAGAGGCCGCCCGTGTGCTCCGCCGCGAGGACCCGCTGATGCGTCAGCTCGTCATCTCTGCACGGCACGGGCCGATGCTGATGCAGCGTGTGAACTACTACGAGCACCCCGCGTTCAAGGACAAGCTCGAAGCCGCGCGAGACGCCGCGATCAATGCCAACGCCAAGCAGGGGGGTGCGTCATGACCACCCGCCTCACCAACCGATGGCCCCGCATCAAATCCCGCAAGAACGGCACCCGGATCGTCAAGGGCTGGTACACGGTGCAGTGGCGCTACGCGCTTGTGCACAAAGCCGCCGGGATTATCCTCCGTTTCATCGGCGGGCTGGTCCTCCTGATGGCGTACTCCCCATTGATGGGCATCGTGTTCGGCTTCATCCCCGAGGGCACCGTCTGGTACCTGATCGCCAGCGAGCTCGCCCAGCTGCGCCAGTGGCCACTGGTCAGGCTGCACGAGGTGTTCCCCGAATATACCGAGCATCTGTGGCTCGACCCATACCGCCCGCTCAACTGGGGGTACCTCCTCGTAGGCTTCATCATGTACCGGATGACCGGCATGCTCTCGGGTCCGCTCGCGCACGCGATCGGGCTGCTTCTCCCGCCGCTGATCAAACGCCGGATCAAGGTCCGTATCAATGACCGGTGTGTGCGGTTCTGGCTCACGGGCATCCCGCGTCGGTTTGTCCGCCAGCCAGGCGTCGTCGTGCAGTTCCTGTGCGAGCAGGAGCAGAACCACCTCAACCAACCCCCGGACAAGCAGCCATCGTTTGTCACCGTGATGCGGTACGGGCACCGCCGCATCGTCCTCGCCGCGAGCATGCACCAACAGGACGCGTCGCGGCTCGCACGCGGGCTCAGCCACGCGCGTGATCTCGCCGACGGCGTGCACGCGCAGCCGGGTCAGGGCGGGATGCCGCACGACTTCGTGGTGCCGATGGGTTTCTAATCACCCCGGGAAGGAGCGAACGCAATGGACGACACCACGGACAACCGCACCAACAGCGACAAGCCCCCGAAGCAGAGTTTCCACGACCGGAAGATCGCCGAGCTCGAGGCTCGCAAGCGTCTGGCACCGCCGCAACCATCCCCCCCGCGGCCAATCGGTGCGCCACCACCGAGCAAGCAGCTCAACGCCGAGGACCGCGCGGTGAACGAAGCCCTCGACAGGCTGATCGGGCTCTGGAAGAAGGAGAAAGAGAAGGTTCAGGGCCGTGAAGGCCAGCTCCAGGAGCACTTCAGGAAAGGGAAGATCAAAGGAAAAGCAAAGGATGGCTTTGAGCGGTCATGACAGGACACACCCACCGATTCATGGGGTGCCGATTGCCATTATAATGACGATTATAAATATATTGTGCAACAACAAAATTATCATATTCGGTGCATAACCTGCGTATATCAATATCAGGTATTTTTCATCGTGCGACTACAAATCGAACCGGGGACATCAATATGAAAAAGAAATCACTCATTGCTTACTTCGCTCTGCCTTTATTACTCGGCTGCGCCTCCTCGCCGCAGACTCTTCCGCGAACCACCACAACCTCGTCATCCATAAAGCGGATGATCGTTCACGACGATACGCGTGGCGAACGCGTCCTTGTCAATCTCATCACCCCCGCTGAGTGGAACAGCAGATACAAAGACGGGTTGATTGAAAACAAATCCATCGTCCTCCCTGACCCGCCCCCGCTCGAACTGGTCAGCAATGATGATGAGTTCCGCTCACTCGATTCGATCGCGGGCGCGGTCATTGGGACCGCGGTCGATTTCATTCAGGGCCAGATAAAGAAAGAAGCCGCGAAACACGAACGCCAGTTCCACGGCATGACCTACGCCACTGATTTCTGGGTGGACGCCACCCCGAAGTATGTCGCATTCGAGATTGTTCGATTCACCGATCAACACCCAGAAGTTCCGGCATCCGGCAACAATGAGCTGCGGCCACTCAAAGATGCCGCCTACCGCCTGATTTGTGCCTTCCAGTACAGTGAATACGATCCGCGGATCTGCACGATCAAGCCGGTCTATCTGAAGATCAACTCCGCAAAGGCCAAGGTCACGAAGCAGGGCGGCAAGTACCGGATCGAGAGCAAGGCCGATGTGTTCCTCTCTGGATCATGGATCTCGAGCACAGACGCGTTTGTGACCCAGGACCTCGCGGAGGCCGGATTCAAACAGGGATCGTACGACCTCGAAAAATCACAAGCAATGTATGCCACTTGGAACTCGTCGAAATCCACATGGTCGGGCGAGGGCGGACTTGACAAGCTTACATATGGATACTTCCGCACACCCCCGGTCTCCGGGGACCGCTGGAAGGCGGCGGAGGTCCAGTACAAATCAACACTGAGAGAGATCGGAACATCAAACTCTACGGACTCAATCAACAGACGATCCCGTGCGAAAGAACAGCTCATCGCGGCATACTCGGGCGGTGCGTTCAAGCTCTCGGTGGTCGTTACCGAGACGGACAAAAGCCGGGCCAAGGAAACACTCATCAAAATCGCCGACTACATTGGTGAACAGAAGGAAAGCATCATCAAGGCGGTCGAGAAATGAGAACCCTCGGCGTCAAACTACTCATCACCGCCCTTATGCTGGGAGCCTGCTCGCAGAACGCATCGCCCCCCCACCAGGCGGCATATGAAGAATCCGGTGAAACCGGGGAAAGCAACTCCAGGGCAGCCGCGATCAGGTCCATCCTGCGGCGGAAGGAGGCTGATCGCAGAGGTTCTCGAAACGAATCTGCCGACGACAGTCTCATTCGTTCCATCCCGATCGATCCACAGATCGAGTTCCTGCTGCACGACCAGGTCTTTGTGGACAATGTGTGGCAAGAACTGAGACGATTCGATGCTGATCCACACTCAATCGGCCCGGAAGTGTTTCAGGGCATCCCTGTGCCGACAGGCTTCGAGCACTGCGTGGCTGTGGGCTGTGATAAACGCTGGCATTGCTCGGGGGTGCTGATCGCATCGAACGCTGTGCTGACCGCGTCGCATTGCTTCTGCGGTGGGCAGAATGGAGCATGCGGACCGATCCGAGTCGCCTTCGGGGCGGATATTTATAGTCCGGACGAGACCGTCGGAGTGATCGGTGACCCGATCGCGTACTCGGACTGCGACGGACTGCCAAGTACCGAACATGATCTCTGTATCTTGATACTTGAGCGAGATGTGGACTTTCGACCCGCTCGTCTCGATCGGAACTCCCGTGTGGATCAAGAAAGCTCGCTCCGGGTTGCGGGATTCGGGCTCGATGAGAAAGGTGTAGCCGGTATCAAACTGATGGCGGCGGTTTATATTGCATCATCCGATTGTAACTCGGCAGAATCATCGGGGAGATACTGCTGCCACGCGCCATATGAGCTTGTTGCCGGCGGCCCATTGCTTCAGGACACATGTAGCGGCGACTCCGGCGGTCCTGCGTACCTCAGCAGCGATACTTCAACGGTCGCTGCGATTACATCACGACCCATCTGTGGTGATGCACAATGTGGCAATGGCGGCGTGTATGTCCGCGTGGACCGCCATATCGATTGGATCATGAGCATCCCGGGCATCAACTGGTGACCGTGAGGGGCCGCGGGCAGTTTGGCGTCATCGCTGTAACTTGCGCAAATTCGCTGGGTGTGCCATACTGAAGAATGACCTCTTCTCTGTTTGACCCGGACCGGCTGCCCAGCAGCCTCCAGACCCGCACGATTGTGCTCCCCGACCGGCAGCGTGCCCTCGTGGAAATGACCGCGGAGGCGTGGAATGCGTTCGATGACATCGTTGCCCGGGAACACTTCTGCGCAGAAGACCTGATCGAGTACGCCTTCGAGCGTGCCGGGGAGCATCCGAACAAACCGCCGGGCGATCTGCTCGAAGAAGCCGTGCTGCGGACGCAGCAACGATTACGGCTCGACCGCGAGAGCCTCAGCGAGTTCAACCGGTTCTGCGCCCGGCAGTCGAACACCGAAGAAGGCTTGAGAGCGATCTCGGCCGAGGCCGAGCGGCTCCGAATAGCCGTCCATGAACGACGCCGCAGACTGGGGTAGGAATAGTCAAACCCCGCACCTGGAAAAATTTAACTCGCTCGTCCGAAATGTAAAGAGACCCCGTTCTCCTTCGAGAACGGGGTCGTTTGATCAATCGAGATCCCAAGTCCGAGTGATAAGATCAAGGTCGCCACGGGCTTCACGAGCAAGCACCAATTCAACAAACACCTCGAACAGTGATGAGTCGTCGGGCGGGACATCAAGGTGGAACTCGGCCTCGAGAATCTCAACGCCTTCGGCACCATCCTTCCGACGAATCACATCGCAGTATCCGATGTTGATGCCAACTAACCGAGCGGTGTCAGCCGTAACGATCAAATCCTCTTCAAGACCAACGGAAACAACGAATTGTTTCCGTGTGCTCGAGGTGGGTCGGGCGAGATCACGAACCTCGATACGCGGGATCGGATCGCTGTACAGCGGCCGACTGCTCGCGTCTGCGATATTGGCCCCTACCTCATGCTCGAAGCCCGTGATGACAACAGCACCGTAGAAGTGATCCTCGGTCGCCACCGCCCGCAAGCTCTCGATGGTCGTGCCGTACCGGACGCCTTGGCGGAGCATCTGACCGACCAAACCGGCGGCATCTTTGTCGCGGTGCGCAAAGAGACGAGCACGCGACTGGAAGCCGATCCCAGTTTTTTCCACGAGAAACTGAGAGTCAATCGCATTTTTGCACAATGGGGTCTCGGAATCAAAGCGGTTCATGAACCCCAACCGCCCGCCCAAGGTTGTTTCCGCCGCCTGATTGTCAATAACTGTTTTCACCTGCTCCATCGCTGGTCCTTTCTTCATCGCGGCCACCGTGTTCGTGATGACATCCACGGTTTTGACCGATGCGCGATCAGTAGAGAAACTTTTATTGTTCAGCTTCGTATACATACTCGGTGTCTAGGTCTCTCAGTCTCTCGCAGAAAATCTTTGGGTTGGATGGCGCATCGGCGCAAATGAGAGATGTCCTTGGGGGTCTGCCTATCGGGACGAATGTCATTCGTGTTCATCGTTTGCCCCGAGCAATACAAGGAGGTCGTCGTGGCTTCGTTCGAAGATCGTGGACAACACTTATTAAAACTGTCAATGCGGATGCTGCGGAATCGCCATGTCAAATTCCATGACGCGGAGGATATCGCTGTTTGTTCAGTATGTGCTTTGCTGCTAAACGAGAACTACATAGGCAAGGAGTACATTGAAGCGAGAAAAATCCTCAGCGGCATTATCCGAAACAAGTACGCAGACTATTGCGAAAAAACAAAAACGAATAGCGAACGCATACCAACTGTCCCTGAAATGTTCGACCACGATGTGACCACAACAGATTCGATGGATGAGATTGTTCTCAATCACGATGAAGTTCGCTCAGACATGATCCAGTTTGTGACACGGAACTACCCCGGATGGGAGCGTACTGTCGAGATCTATGCGGATGGTCTCGTAAATGGTCGGACTACAGAGAATGCGAAAGGTTGGGAGAACTCGATGCGTCAATGGTTCCGGGAACACGACGAAAATCCGACACGGGTACCGAAGGCTCAAAAAATCTTCGAAGAATGGCTGAAGGACTACGGCAGAAGGCACTTCGACTAAACATCCAGCTCAATCCAACAACTCCTTGCGCAACTTCTGCTTGCGCAAGGGGTTTGTTTGTGTTATCAGGGAACTGCCTTCAATCAATGTGGAGGTCCGGATGATGTCTCTCTATAGACACGCCCGATTTCATGTATATAACGAGGGCAATGACTGTGGACCAAGGTACTGATTTAGATCGCGCTGTCGAACGGATTGTTGACGCACTCGGACGATCACCGAGCAAAAGCACTCTTCATCGCGCACTCATTAATGAGGCGATGCGGAACCGCGATGAGACATTCCTCAGACAACTTTCTCGAGTCGAATACGCTTGCCGCTCGTTGCTCGAAGGCGGTGACCCAATCAATCGCTCTAAAATTATGGACAAAACGGAAGACGCACCGGAGCCAACATAGCTCCAGTGCGTCGTTCCTTGCCGCGCTCGCCATTTCTTCACATGTCCAACTCTATTTCACTGGGCCTCCTTGCCTCTCAGCAGGCTTTCGAGTGCGTAACTCACTCGCCGGATAGGCTTAACAAGATCCTTGTTTTCTGACATCTCCCGGATCATTGCGAGCATGAGTGATTTCTTGCTTGGGTCTGTTTTAACGGCTTCGTGGAGCCGTTCGATCGACTTGTTTAGCCGATCGTGCTTGGAACTACCGACTGCACACAACCTTTCTCGGCATTGCCCGAAACCGTTTCTTCCTGGACGACCTCGACTGTGACAGCAGAGTCAACAACGGAAACGACACGAACATTAACGCTTACATCGCCAACAACGAGGTTTACGACGGAGCCAACGACGACATTCTCAACAACGGATGCATCGACGACGGAGACAACCGTTTCGTTGACGACAACGGATTCAACGATACCACGGTAAGCATTGGGAACAACTGAAACGACAACCGGGTCGCCAACGCTGCCGAGTGCAGAAACAACGGTGATTTGTGCTGATTTTCGCATTTGAATTCTCCTAGTCTAAAGGACTTGTGTGACTTGCGAGTGCTGACGAGCCAACAATGACTCGTTCCTACACCCTGACATCTCTGCAAAGCGTGTATGCGCCATCCAAATCACAAAAATTTTTCGCGGTCACCGCCGACTGTTCTGCTATTCGCACCGAGTGTCAATGACGGGATGCGGAGGATCTAGGTGAAAACCAAGCGCCTGTGTGTAATCGCCTACGAACGCCGCCGCCGGCTGTACTAGTCGCGCCCCCGGTCCTGATCCCGATCACGCGGTTTGCGTTTCCGGTTTGACTTCTTGAACGCCTCCATCGCCCGCTTGGCTTCATCGAGCGACTGCGGACGGTGCGTCTGATCGGTAGTCATTGAAGCATCGGGTTCTGGCTTCTCCGCCAGCCGCTGCTTGCCGCGGGTCTTCCACTGCGCCCGCATCTTCGCCGCTTCGCCCGCGCACCGGAACACCAACGCCGACCGCTCGGCTGCAAACATGATCCGGGCTTCCCGGAGCGCCTCCTTCGACCGTTCTCGGATGGGCCAGGCGGCGGCGCGTTCTTCAGCCCGCTGCTTCGCGAGGAGCTTCTTTTCTTGCTTTTCGTGCCGGTCGAGCAGCCATTGCCTGCGTGCGCCCGTCGAGGTCAGCGCGTTGAACGCCTCGCCGATGGTCTTGGCGGGTTCGCCGCCGCCGATCAGCGAACGCAGATCCACCGACCGGATCCGGTTCTTGATCCGGCCCAGGAAACGCTTCTCATCGCGGTCGAACGCGCTGAGTTCGGCCTTCTGCTCGTGGTGCATCTGCAGCCAGTGGGTGCTGGTGTACCTGTCCCGCACCGCCTGCTTTGCCCGGAGTGTGTCCCGCTTCTGACCCTCGCGGATCGCCGCGGAGCGGTCCCTGGACTTCTTCATCAGGGCCGCCCATTCCCTCGCCTGCCGCTCGCGCATGCGGCGCTGCTGCCGCCCGATGGTGCGGTCTTTCTCACTGAGCTTGCGGTGGCGCTCGGCCCGACCGGGCCGGTCATCGTTGGCCCGGTGCAGCTCGTAGAGGTGCCGGGGGACATCCTTCTTGCCGCGCACGAAGTCACCGCGCTTGCGGGCGGCGTTGTTGATCACTCGATTAGGGCATTGGATGGCACCCCGCTCGCGTTCGTACTTCTCAGCGAACTTTGAGAGCTTCAGCTTCTCGTACTTGCTGTCGAGGAGGCGGCCATCATGCGGGGATGGCCTACAGATGACGATGTGGATATGCGGCTGCTTCGTATCCGCGTGCCCAACAATCAACGCCGGTCGATCCCCCGCGCCGAGCGCCTCGATCGCCAGATCCGCCGCCCGCTCCATCTCTTCCTGCGTGAGATCATCCTTCTCGGAGGGATGCCAGGCCATAGTCAGGTGTTGGACCACTCTTGCAGAACGACGACCGGTTTTCTTCACGCCTGCCTCTTCCTTCAGCCGCTCCGCGTCCATCGAAATCGCCGCCATCACACGGCACGCCGTCATCCCGTCTCTGGTCGCCAGCCGCCTCGTCGACACGAACGCCACGCGGTCCTCCACCCGCTCATGCTCCTTCGCGGACAGCAGGTACTTGCCGATCCCCACGAACGAGGTCCCCTTGGCGTGCAGCTTCGGCACCATCACCCGTCCCCCACCATGATCTCGGCACCCGGCACAATATCATCTGCATCGCTCATCTCCGACACCACCATCGCCAGCACCATCTGCAGCTCCTCCATCGTCTCGTCGATGCTCACCCGCTCGGGCCGGTCGCAGTTCAGCCTGAGTGCGATCTGATTGATGTTCACGCCCACCCTGTTGATGGCGGTCACCAGCTCGGGGTTCACCGAACGCCGCCGCGGCCCCGCCGGCACCTGGTACCCGCACGCGCGACGCCGCAGGAACTCCGACACCGTGATCCCCGCCTCCCGGGCAACCTCCTGCACATACGCCTGCTCCGCGAGCGTGACGCGCGTCTGCATCACCTCGGTGCGGTTCTCGTGCTCGGTCGGGTCGGGGCGGTTCATCGGGTCGGTCTTCTTGATTCTCTCCAGAGCCGGGGTCCAAACCCCAGTCGTTGCTTGTGTGGAACGCCCCGGCGCTCCTTGTCCTGCGCAGGGCACGCCCCGCGTCCGATGGCCCCGGAGAGCGGGATCTCCGGGTCGTGGTGCACCGGCGAACACGGTGCACGGCACCCCGCGACCCCCAATGGGGAGCGGGTGCCGATGGCCGCATCCCCAAGGATCGGCCGCCTCACCACCGACCGCGGCCAAGCGGTCACGGTGGTGCAGGCGAGACGCACGCCGCCCATCGAGCCCCGGGCGAGATGGGTTCAGTGCGTCTCCAACGGCTCCAGGGCCACGACCCTGGCCAGACCCCGGAGGGGCCGCGGAGCGGTAGGATATGTACTACATATCCACATCTGGCTGCTGTCGTTCCTGTCGTTCGACTGCACACTAACGCCCACCACCGCCGGTTGCAACCCAGAAGCTCAAAACATGAGCCAAATATGCGGAGAGGATCGGTGCAAGCGTGGGTCACCGGGGGTCCGGGGGTGCACCGGGCTGCATCCGATCGCATGCGTCAGTTGAGGTGGATCGATGCGCTCGGTGCGTGCAGGTGGCAGGTGATGCCGGGCGTGGTGACCCGCTGCTGTGTGCCGGCGCTCCACCGCACCGCGGGCAGGCGGTACTGCCGGGGGTCCTCGAACTCGATGAACGGCATCTGCACCGAGAGCAGGGTCATCGGGTGATCCGCCGTGCTGAAGGTGTGCAGCAGCCCCCGGCGGAAGACGAAGACATCGCGGCTGCGGGCGGCGATGGTCTGGACGCCCGAGCCGTCGAACTCGGTGACAGACTGGGCGGTCCAGTGGAAGAAGCCTCGGCCCTCCATCACCACGATGAACCGATCCGAGGGGTGCAGATGGAGGGGAAGCTCACGGGCCTC
The DNA here is from genome assembly GCA_020427745.1 of Phycisphaerales bacterium. GTDB lineage: Bacteria > Planctomycetota > Phycisphaerae > Phycisphaerales > UBA1924 > UBA1924. The sequence goes on from JAGQOC010000076.1 coordinate 10,246, forward strand.
ACGAAGCCACCGGAGCTTGGCGATCCCGGCGGTGACGACCGGGTCGTCGAGCAGGGCCGGGCAGTCCCAGACCGCCCCACCGACGCGGTCGCTGCCCTCGAAGGGGAACACCGGCTCGATCGGGTGGGCGGTCTCGATCCGGGAGACCAGCTCGCCGAACGAGACCCCGGGGCCGGTGCCCCGCACGCGCCCGAGGGAGAGCTGTGAGGCAGACCGGGTGAGCGAATCCAGCGAAGAAGACGCCAGATCGAGCAGCGTGACTATCGCGGATCTGGCGGCAAGAGAGCGGTCTTCGGCGCTGATTGGGAGAGCAGACATTGCGGAGCCTCCGTCGTGCTTGTTCCGATACTGGGTGCAAACTCGTCTTACTCTACCTTGCACCCGATATGGGAACAAGGCCGCAGCACAAACCAAAGTACAAAAAACTTTGCAGAACGCTTTTGAAGCTCAGAATCGATGCCGGATTGTCGCAGCGAGCCCTCGGGGAGACAATCGGTATTCACTACACGATGGTCTTCAAGATCGAGCACGGGGAGCGTCGCATCGACCCAGTCGAGTTTGCTCAATGGTGCCGAGGGTGCGGGGCTGATCCATCAGAGATCATCAAGAAGGTTGGGCTCTAAGCAACCGAACAACTACGGGCGCGTGTTGACACCGATCTGGATCCGTGCCAATCAGAATGGATGACTGACCCAAATCCGGATTTCAGACGCCTGCAACTCAATGCCATCCTGAGCGAGTACAACGCCCTTTACAAACTGGCCGAGTACCGACTAAACGCACTCGATCGGAGGATCCCGGCAATCAGCGGGCTTCTGGCCGCGTTCATGGGTTCCGTCCCTGTGCTCCCAGAAGAATCACAGCTGCTCGCGCTCATCGCGGTTCCGGTCTCACTCATCTGGCTGGTCCGCACGACCACCAATCACGCGAGATCCTTTGAAGATGCCCTGCGAGCGATTGAGTGGCACGAGCATCAAATGAATGCACTGTTGGGCCGAGATGTCATCGGGTTCCAATCCCGCCATCCCAGCAAAGGTCGATCAGTCGGCGGACGCACCGGCACGGAGTCGGTCTATGCGGTCTCCACTGCGGCGTGCCTGATACTGGCTCTGAGTGCATACATCGCCTACTCGCATATCGGGATCGTTGGATATCCGCTCCTCGCGTACGCACTTTTCTTCCTCCTCGTGTTTGGGCTGGTCGTGCGCACAATCCAGGTCTGGCGTATCTACCGGTTTCCGGCGGATACGCATAAGACAGAACGCTAGCTACTCCTCGGAATCTTCTTCAGATCGGAGAACATTCATCGCATCGGGTCCGTGACGGACCTCGAGGTGAATCGCCGCGATCCGGTCCATGATCATCCCAAGTTCGACCGCAGACAACTCGCTGTCCTCTGATCGGTTTCCCCGGATTCGATCGAAGATATCCTTGACGAGCCCCTGAGCAGCATCCTCACGCGATCCGCCTTTCAAGAAACCCTCCATAAAGGACTCGTCGAGGGTCCACATGAACCACCAGACAAACCGGACCATTGTCCGGAGGAAGTCATCGATCAGGAACTCATCATGGTTCTCATCGACCCCGTTGAACTCAGTGAATGGCGGATTTCCCACCCGCCAGTCTTCGAGCATTGCCTCCATCCGGAACATCACCGAACGAACAGCCTCAAACGAAACCCCGTCCCGGTTCCCGATAGCAAGCGTGGTCATGACCAGATGATCGGCCATCGCGTCCGGTACCGCCTCATCCGGTACACCCGCGTCACGGAACATCTCCACAGTCTTTTTCAGAACATCAAGTGCTTTCTCGTGATTCTCTTGCTCGCTCGACATAGTTGCTCCACATGACAGATGATGATCCCGTCGCCGGGATCATCATCTTGGGAGTAAAGACAAATTGCAAGCAATCAGTGCTCCGACGGCAGGTACAGCGTCCAGTGCTCACCATCGAACGCCGCCCAGATGTCTATCCAGTCGAGCGGGAAGTCCGTGTATGGGATCTCCTTGCAGTAGAACGGCTCCACATCACTGTCGGCCCGAGCCGTCAGGATGGCGGAGCCGTCTTTCGTATCCAGTCGCCAGAAGTGGAGCTCCAGGATGCGGGGATCGGCCCTTCCCGCGTGCTGCACGGGGTTTCCCGAGATCGCGAAGGCGAGTTCGTCGATGAGCCAGTACGCGCCGGCTTGCTCCGCGACATGCTTGATGCCCGGCGTGTAGATCACGCTCCGCGCAACCCAGTGCCGGTACCGGTCGAGATCGCCTGTGAACTGCCGGAGCTCGTCGTGGGTGAGTGGTTTCTGATTGGTCATGATGGGACTCCTCGTGCAATGTGTTCTGGGGCCGGGCGACCGTCGCCTTTGTCCCTCACCCGAGGACGGGGCAAAGCGACGCAGCGCACGGGACCGGGTTGGTCACGAGGAAACCCGTCTGTGATCGATCGGCACACCCCCCACCGCTCCGATGGCGAATGAGCGATTACTCGATCAGTCCGTGAACAGTCCGAGCTGCTCCTCCTCGCCCGCGATGAACACCGCCGGCGGGCCGACGAGGATGTAGTCGCGTCCGCCCTGCGTCACCCGCACGCCGCGGTAGAACCCGAACAAATCGGCCCGTGCGGCATCACCATCGCGTGTCTTCTCGGCGTAGGTCGTCGTCTCACCGGCAAACCGCTCGGCTTCGACAAGCCGGTACGCCTTGGCGCACTCGAACGGATGGTTGCTCATCCCGACACACGCCCAGAGGACGCCCTGGTGGACGAAAGGCCTGCGGACGCGGCCGTGCACCGCGATCAGGTCCGCGGAGTACGACGCGGCGATGTCGCCCTCGCCGATGGTCTTGCTGTGCTTGTCGGACCAGACGCCGTGGTGCAGGCGGTCGGGATCGACGGTGATTGTGGTGATAGGTCTGGCGGACATTGGTTGCTCCTTCCGGTTGGTTGCGGAGCACCGGCGACCGTGCGGGTGCCCCTCACCAGAGCAGTGGGCACCCGCTCGCAGCGGCGGTGCGGGCCACGGTCCGGGAGCAGCCATGAATCGCCCGGCACCGCCGGAGCGGGCCGGGCGAAACGGGTTGGCTACGGAGAGTCCTCCTCGTACGAGAGCATCTGCTCGTACGCCCAGGCGGCCAGCTTCTCGATGATCGGCAGGTCGCCCAGCCGGAACTGGTGTGGTTGCAGGACCGTGTGATCCGCCTCCCGGTGGATCTCCAGGGCATGCTCGGAGATCCAGAGCCCGTGGCGCTCGTCCCGGTACGCCGCGACCAGAAGGATCGTTGCCTCAAGACCACCAAGGCGGAGCTGGTCGATGACAATACGGGATTCGTTGGATGTGGGCATGATGTGTTCCTCTATGTTGAAGGCCCGGCACCCGCGTTGGCGGGCACCGGGCGGTTGGTGTGATGGGTTAGGATTCGCTGGCACCCGCCTGCTTCTTGTCCGCCTGCATCGCGGCCAGGACCTCGTCGTAGGCCTTCTGGGCCAGACGCGACACACGCAGCAGCTCGTTGCCGCTGAAGGAGTCGCTGTCCTTGAGGTTGCCCTGCTCGTCCTGGTACACCCGGCTGAGGTTCACGCTGTAGCGGAAGCCACGCTGTGTCGGGTTCTTCCAGATGGTCGCAGCAATCGAGCCATCGCGGAGGGTGGTGAACGGTTTGTTTGTTGAGTTGTTCATCGGTCGGTTCCTTTCTGTTTGAGTGTTTCCGATGCCCCGGAACACGCACGGTGCAAGGGAGCGTGGCAAGCAGAACTGCGGAGGGTCCGCCGAGCGTCAGCGCGGGCGGAAACCGTCGTTGTGCTTGACACGGGAGTGGCCGTGCGAAGGTGGCATCAGGAGGGAACACACACAGAAAGGGGCTGCGGACGAGCTCAACCAGAACAGCCTGACAACCGGCGGCGGGGATGGCATGACAGGGTATGGAGAAAATCAAACGCAGCGTGGGGTCACTCGAGACGAGGACCCGGTGTCACCCGTTCTCCGAGTGGTACATCGAGACGATCACGAAACACCGGTGGGAAAGCAGCCTGCCCGAGCCGGAGGACTGGCAATCGCACAACGAGGCCGTGCTCGATCTGCGGACAAAGTGAACAAGCAGGTCCTGACGCACGCCCCGCGCGTGATCGCCGGATCGGTTCAGGAGGTTCTCAATAAAGAACTCCACGAGGAACCAGAGAGCCTCGCTTACCTGATCGCGTTTCTGGGGTTCGTCCTCAACCGCAGCCTCCGGCGTGACGGGCAGGATCCGCACGCCTGATCCGTTCACGGTACCGGGCGGGCTTCGCGGAACACACATACGCATGACAAGGCCTTGACCGAAACGCTCCCCCTGTGCCAGCTTGCCCGTTCAGATCAACGAAGCGGGGCAGCACGCATGGCACTCGATATCTACCGGGCGGTCACCAACCGCATCCTCGAACTCCTCGACCAGGAGCTCGTCCCCTGGCGTCAGCCGATCCGTGTCGCGGGCGGCGGGATGCCGAGCAATCTGGTCACGAAGATGCCCTACCGCGGGGTCAATGTGTTTCTGCTGGGCATGACGGCGTGGGCCGAGGGCTACGGCTCATCCCACTGGTTGACCTTCCGGCAGGCCCGCGAACGCGGAGGGTATGTCCGGCAGGGAGAGAGGGGGTCATTGGTGATCTTCTGGAAGCAGCACGCGACGACGGACAGAGAAACAAACGAGCCGGTGAACATCCCCGTATTGCGTCACTACCGGGTGTTCAACACGGACCAATGCGAGGGGCTCAGCAAGGAGGCAGAAGAACCCGAAACAATGAAGCCCTTCGAACCAATCACCGAGGCGAAATCGATCGTCGAGGGCTACAAAGCCCCCCCGGACATCAAGCACGGGGGGCATAGGGCGTTCTACCGGCCATCAGACGATCTGATCCGTGTCCCGGAGCCCGAGCGGTTTGTGAACTCGGAATCGTACTACGCGACGCTCTTTCACGAGCTGGCGCACTCGACCGGGCACCGTTCGAGATTGGATCGTGGCCTGGAGCATGCGGGCCGCACCCTCGCCGATGACGCGTACTCCAAGGAAGAGCTGATCGCGGAGATGGGCGCGGCGTTCCTCGCGGCGGCCGCCGGGATCAGCCCGCCGACCATCGAGCAGTCCGCGTCCTACATCGAGAACTGGAGCAGGCGTCTTCGCGGGGACAAGAAGCTGGTTGTGCAGGCGGCGGGCGCGGGGCAGCGGGCGGCCGACTGGATACTGGGCCAGCACGGGCATACCGAAGCAATCAGGGACATCGCATCGCCCGTACCTTCTACCAGAGTCCACGACTGATCGGGCGGGACCCTCCCCGAGACTCTACGAGAAACGGATGGAGAGAATACAGACACACCTGCGCTTCAGGGGTTGGGTTCGGCGGCCGTGTTCGTGACCGCGATACTGGTTGCTTGGGAGCGGGCACATCGTGCAGATGCGCGACGGACTCACTGAAACAGCTATCGCCTGAAGACGAGCCTGCACACATGTGTGTATTCACTGTCTTGTTGACACAGATATATGTTCATAATACTTCGAGGTTATTGATGTTCGAAGAAGTTGAGAAATGCAACAAGTCTGAAGGATCCGATCTGATCGAACTCACGAACCTTTGTCGGTAACGATCCGTCTCTGCATCAGGATTCCTTGTCATTCTTGAACTGCCCACGAAGGAGCACTCAATGAACCGAACCGCACACACCGCATTCTTCGCGATCAGCTGCTTCGCCTCGGTCGCGCACGCCCAACTCTTGAATGAGCCGCCACAGATCGATGAAACGGTAGAGCACGGCACTCCTGAATATCGATCGACCTTCCCGAGCTACGACGCCTCGCTCGGCACCCTACCGGCGCAGCAGGGCTGGACCGAGTCCAACTTCAATGGGGACGATCAGATCATCGGCCAGCTGTTCCATCTCAACGCGAGCGGATCATCCGCGGCGGCACAGGTAAACTCCGTCGGATTTGACTGGAGCCTCGGCTTCCGATACTCGATGACCACCCGCGTGCCGGTCGGGACCGTGGCGGTCACCTTCCTCGGCCCAGGATACCGAGGCGGAGCCGATCTCGCGGCGCGAGACGCGGTCGGAAGACAATACGGCGTGCTCGTGGGGGCGAGCAGCCTCGTGTTCAGCTCTCAGAGCAACTTCAGCCCGGACCCGCTGCTCACGGTGTCGATGCCGTTCGATGGCGCGTCCGAGTTCCACACCTACACCATTGTATCCGACACCGACGGTGCGACCCTCGAGATCGACGGTATCCCACGCCTCCATGTCCCCGAGGGGGATCTCCAGGCACCCGGATCACCGTACATCCAGTGGTCGATCGATGGACGAGCGAACGCGGTTGAGTCCGAGTGGGCGAGTGTCGTGTTCGGGACTGCCGCGGGCATGCCTTGCACCGCGGACCTGAACAACGACGGCGTGCTGGACATCTTCGATGTGTTCGAGTACCTCGCGGATTTCAATGCCGGGTGCCCGTGAGGACCACACTCAGCGGCATAGACCGCCGTGGCATCTCGATGTATGTCGGCTGGCGGAGCAGGTGCTCGATCCGTCATCCTTGAGCGCGATACATACTCGTTGCCGACCCAAAGTCATGACAGCGGCGCATGCGTACAGATCGTGCACAAGGGTACGGCACAGCGCTTCCCCAATCGAACCGGCGACCTAGGCGCGGTTACCGAATAAAAACACCCAGCCGTTGGGCTGGGTGTGGTCGTGGAGCCATGGGAATAACTAGTTGCTTGCGAGATCATCTTCGAGCTGATCCAGGCAACCCTGCACGCAAGCCTCGAAGTCAGCGTGCGCTGCCAGAATCGCGGTAATCACCGCCGAGTTGGCCGCCTGCAACGCTGATTCCAGAGTATTGGTCGCCGCATCGTTGCGGTTTCGCTGGTTGATCACCGCGGTTCGGAGACAAAAAATATTAATCTCGCCGTTGGAAGTATTGTCTCGGCACTGCTGCTGATCCGCGGCGTACTGGGCTTGTGACGCGGCGATCGCGGCATCATACGCGTCGTGCGCGGCCTGCCTCGCGGCATCACGGGCCGCATACGCTGCATCGATTGCCGCATCTCTTGTTGCCTCGCACCCCGCAACACAGTTCAGAAAGGCGTTGATCGGATCTTGACCGCCGGTGCCGATGGGCGGGATCATCGACCGTTCGCCATGCTCAACCACCACGGCTGTTTCCTGTGCCGGAGAAGACGCGTCTACCGGTCCGGACAACCCCAGGATGAGTGCCGCGATACCAACCCCCGAGATGATCGCCAATCTCGACTTCAGATATTTCTGCATGAAGTTCTCCTTTGCTGCTTTGTCTGCTTCGTTAGAAACCACGCTTTGTAGTATCGACACAGCGTTACGAATCTCTGCAAATCCCGCCGAGAGGGGAACAGAACGCATCGGGCGCTGATTTCGAGCCTGGCCATGGGCGTACACCGGAGACAGCTCGTGCATGTGGAAGGTGATTACATCATGAAGATAACGCAACACAAGACCCACGAGCAGAGCTCGGGGCGGACCTACTGCTCGACGGAGGCGAAATAGCTGTCCCTTTCGAGGAAGAGTACCACACCGTATAAATACCGTATTCTCTGCGGTGTTCCAGTAAGATCCGGCACAACCAGCGTGATTTCAATGGCGTGACGCCGAATTTGATTGACAGTATTGCCGTATTTCCGATATACTGTAAGTATGTTGAGCCGAATCACCATCAACGACCGAGGCGCGATCACCATCCCCGCGAGGATGCGTGCTCTCTTCGGCATCAAGGCTCAGGACGAGCTCATCATCGAGAACACCGATGAGGGGCTGCTGCTGCGCCCGGCGTTCAGCGTCCCCATCGAGATGTACTCCGAGGAGCGCATCGAAGAGTTCGCGAGCGGCGAGGATGCCATCGGCGAGATCCTCCCGCCCACAAAGAACTGATCGGGGGCGGCGAGCATGGTCCGTGTCTTCCTCGACGCCAATGTGCTGTTCTCCGCGAGCAACCCGGGCAGCAACATCGAGCGCCTGATCCAGCTGCTCACCGAGCACGGGCAGGCGGTCAGCAGCGACTTCGCGATCGAGGAGGCCCGCCGGAACATCACCGTCAAACGCCCCGACTGGATCGACGGCTTCAACACTCTGGTTCAGAGGATCGAGACCGCGCCATCCACACGCTTTAAGCTCCCCGTCGAACTGACCGAGAAGGACCAGCCCATCCTCTGCACCGCGATCCGCGCCGAGTGTGTGTATCTCGTGACCGGCGACAAGCGGGACTTTGGGCACCTCTACAACACATCCGTGGGATCAGTTCGCATTGTGGATCTCGTAGGGCTTGCGCGGGTGGTGGTTGAGATTATAGATCGTTAGCTCGTTCCGCAGCAGACTGTTCGATAGCTTGCTGACCAAGCTCGATTGCCCGGACACTGACATAGGTCATACCAATCAGAGCGACAATCAGAATCACAGCAATCGCGGCACCCGACACCGTGGCCCGCCCCTTCGGCAGATTGATATTTACATGCGCCGAATTGGGGGTGTGCTTATCTACGGTGAGCCCCATTCTGCGGACGATCGAATGATTGAAACCACGCACGGATCTTATAGAGTTTCCTCGACAATACAGCGGGTTCTTGTATCCGAGCAGGGCGTCGATGTCTTGGATCGGTTTAGTTCGCCTCTTCAACTGAGTATGCTTGCTACTAGTCACACTCCTCTAAATATTTTTGAACCGCCTGATACTCTTCTGAATCGTGAAAATCCAATGGGACATCTCTTAGCAGGTATTGAACAAAATCACATACTTCTTTATCTGTTAGGTCAATCACCCTTTCTTCAATGAGATGAAGAAGGCCACGAACCATCATATCTGGATTTTTACCAAACAATCTCGCACAGATTCCCACTTCAAGATATGTCAACTCTGTGGGTGGACTACACGCTGTCAATACCGCGACCACCTCATCATCTTTGATTCTAGATGCCCGATTGTAAACCGCCACCATGGCGGCGCTTGTGAGCCTTGAATCATTCTTGTCAATCGCCCAAGCTAAGCCTCTCTCTTTATCATATCTCCCGAACAATATGTCGCGCTCTTGAGCGCTCATGGGTGGCGGGGAAGCTATTCTTATCATCGACACAGCTACCCATGGAAGAACCAGGACAACTAAAAGCACTAATGTTATCAAATATTTTTTTCTCATATATATCTATATGCAATACAACGGTGTCGAGTTATTGTCTTTAATCGTTTTGCGATGACTCGGTTCCATACGGATCTGATGTGGAAGTCTTTGGGTCATCGTCTTCACAATCTCCAATACACTCTTCAGTATAAATCGATGCGAGATCTTTTAGCGTCTGATATGCTTTAACGCTTGTTCGCCAAGGAGCCCCTCCACCCCCATTGACCACCCTTTCGAAAGTTCCAATTGGCGAATCAATTTCATGCAGATGATCAAGATAATCCAACAGATACCGATCATCAGCTTCCTTGCTTGCCAATTCTGACGCCTCACACGGATCTGCTAAGCAGACAATTGCGATGCCAACGCTCCCATTCTTTTCTGCAAGTAATGGAACACCATAACCACCGAATAGAGCGCATTCTTTGATAGCGTCTTGTGTGTTCCATAATGTCACAGTATTTCCCATGAATCGCGCAACACGCCAAATTATCTCAATAGCCTCCACACCAGCAGCTGTTCGAGCTCCAGGTGTTCCGGGAACAACCGGCATATTCGAGTTGTTGATCGGCAAATTTCTATAAGCCTTCCAAGTCTGTGGCATAAGCCGTAAATCTTTTAGTCCGGTTCCCATTGCAGGGTGGGGACCTATACCGCCTGCAAGTTTTAGCGGTCCGTCATCTGTGAGAAGTCCATATGGATCTCTATTGGTATACGAATTTGATAATGAGTACTGAGTATAATTCATGCTATCTTCTGAACCAAGAGGGTCACGGCTTAAGAATCGCCCAAGCTCAGAAAGATAAACACGGAACCGATAATCCATCAGCCCCGTCCCAGGGATTGCCGACCGACCGGTATACAAATGATGGATGTTATAGACGGAGCCCCCCGCACGCGGGCTGCCCGAGGCATCGAGAATACGCACCTTGCCGTAATCCCCGTACTCGTAGCGTTCGACAACTATTCCGCTCTCGTTTGTCAGGCTTATTACAGAACCCAAATCGTCGCGATGTGTCCAAAAATCCTCCGCAGTCGTTAGATCCTCTATTCGATAACTCACTTCATCATCGATCCCGATCCCGAACACATGGGTAAGCAGAACATCGTTGCTGTTCAGAAGATCGATTTGCTCGATAACTTCCCAGAGTGATTCATAGCCGTAGACGAACTGCCGGCGGCTATCCAACACACTGTTCCCGGCAAGATCGATTGATTCGACAACGCGACGCGCCATTGGGTCATACGCGTTTTGAACAACTGAAACGACATTAGTACCCGACTCAATCGAGACACGCACGAGCTGATTCCTGAAATCATACGAGAAATGGTGATGATCGAGATCATTGTTTGTTGCTGACTCGTAATCAGCAACAAACGCGTAAACATCAAAGACATCAAACTCTCCGTCACCGGTAAAATCGGCAGATGGATCCTGATTGGTATACGCATCTTGGAATGCGTAAACATCAAAGATATCGAGTACATAATCTCCTGTAAAATCTGCCTCATTATTCTCAGCTTTCAGGATAAGGTTCCCGTTCTCGTCGTAAGCGTACACCCAATCTCCTGCGTCGGAACGCGGCGTGAATGTATATTGGTTGTTCTCGACCTGTGTACCTAACTGGGTGTACGAACCAAGCGGAGCACCGTTTCCCTCGAAGCCGTTCACAGCCGTACGATTGTGGACACCATCGAGCGTGTAGTCCGTTACCCCGTTGTTCGTCGGCGACGGATAGTCCGTCAAAGGATCGGGGAAATCAACATCCGTTGAGATCAAGCGGTTCGCTGAATCGTACCCGAGTGAACGCTCACGACGATTCTTCATCCCCGATCCAGTGTCCTCATACGCGGTGCGGTTTTGGTTCTTGTCCCAAGTGAAGCTGATCGCGTCAAACTCGACATTCGTATTAGAATTGACAGTCGAGATCGAGGCGACACGCCCGAATCCGAAATCGTTGGGATCACTGCTCGAGCCGGTGTACCCATTATAGGTGTACACCGTCTGGGTATCGTTGCCATGATTACGCCGTTGCACACGATCGCCGACATAGACAAACTCAGTTATTGGGTCGTTCGCCATCGCAGCATCGTTGTAGATCCCAACCAAACGGTTGAGATCGTCAAACTTCCGATACACATCGCGCCCGCTCGGATAGGTAATCTGAGTAGTGTTGCCAGCAAGGTCATAGAAATAATCAACGATTCGATCAGAAGCAGCCGTGAATGTTGGCGCGTCCGCGTTCTGGATCTCGCGCACAACATTGGATCGGGAGTCGTACTCACGGATAACCTTCGTGAAATCGTTAGTCGCCGTCCGCACACGCCCGAGACCATCGTAGGTAAAATTCTCCTGCGTGATGTACGGGACTGTATTCGCGTCTGGTAGAACGCTGTTGTTGATCACCCGCTGGGTAAGTCGATTATTGAGGTCGTAGGAATGCGTGGTCTCTACACCTCGGGCATCGGTGTATAAGGCGAGATTCCCGTTGTGATCATACTGGGCAAGGTACTGCTCGCCATCCGGCATCGTAATGGATGTCATCCGGTTCGCGCCGTCGTACCCGTACGCGGTCTCGTTCCCTTTGTCGTCGATCTCCTTAACCAGCCGGTTCGAATCATCATACTCTGCTTGGCGAACGATCGTCCCGACCGAAGTCCCCGATCCATCACCGGTGTCTGTCATCGCCCGTGTCTCTGCGAGCTGACGATTCAATCCATCGTAGGCGTAGGTTGTTGTATTGCCTTTCGGATCCACATACACAACCATATTCGATCGCGAGTCATACGACATCATTGTGGCATTCTGCACACCATCCATGACGCGAATCAAACGATCAAATCCATCGAACTCGTTCGTGACAACAAAAACTTCTTCCACCGAACCTTGGTTGGAAATGACATCGGTCTGTGTTGTAGTGAGTAAATTTGAATCGTCATCGTAGGTGTATTGTGTGAAATTACCATCCCCGTCAAGTACTTCTGCGAGCCTACCAGCTGTATCGTAGAAGAAACTCGTAATATTGGATCCAGTTCCAGCGAGACCAGCCTGCTCAACCATCTCATGCAGAGAAGAGTCCTCATTGAACTCGAAACTCGTTGCCTGCACAATCGAACTCGATGGCACAAGACCGCAAGTGGCATTGACTCCGCCATACGAGAATCCATACACACTCTTACTTGCCGAGACAAGTCTGTCGCATTCATCGTACTCAAAAATCCAATTCCTTAATGTAATCTCCGGGTCGCTTGCCGAGGTATCCATTGAAATTGGTCCGCACATGTATATTGCCGTTGTATTATGATTTTTATCATAAACATACGATATTTCATTTTCCATTGGATCAACGACCGAACGGATGTGATCAAGCCCGTCATAATTAATCTCAAAAATTCTCTCTTGTGTTAATCCTTCAGGGTCTTGAATTACAGAATGGATCCGCATGTTTTCGTCGTAAACATATTTAGTGATCTTTGGCACTGAAGACCCGACACCTTTTGTCTCAAGTATCTTCATATCACGAGAGTCATACTCATATTCGATCTCGTTTCCGGTTGGGTTTCCGTTAACCGCTTCTCCACCAAGATGGTTCACCAAGTTTTGACCGGCGTCGTATATCCACTGCTCGGACACCATCGCCGGATCCGATACCGGCGCAACCGCCCTGCGACCAATCCCGGAATACTCGCTGACCGCTGCGGTAAAGACATCCGCTTCGCGCGACGCGATTGTCATGAAATCAAGCTTGTCGTACTCGAAGACCGAAGTAATCGACTTATTCGTAGGAACTAGCTGCTGACTCCCGTCGAGGTTCAGCGTTTCCTTACGAACAAGGTTGCCATTGCCATCGTAGAAGTTGTCCGCCTGCGCAAAGAGCGTGGTTGAACCACTATCCCAATTTTGGGTCCGGATGAGTTGTGCGTGCTGGTTGTAGACATACTTGTTCACATCGCCGTCAGGCTCAATAACCTCGATCACATTCCCGATGATGTCGTAGACATACTCGGTTGTCAGATCCTCACCGTTGACATCGACGCGTTTCTTGTGCAGCCGACCGTAGTTCGCCTCGTCGTTCTGGTTGGTGTAGTACTCATACTGGTCCACACGGTGATAGACAACCTCATTGCCATTCGAGTCGAGGATAATCTTGCCTGGATGCGTATGCGTCAGCACTTGACCGTGCGAGTTGTAGGTGTATTCGTCAATCGCAGAAGCCAGGGACTGCGCCTGAGATGGAGTCGTCTGCATACTCGTCCCGATCGGCAGGTCATGGAACACCGTGAGCAGGTTCCCGGTGCTCGGATCGTATTCCCTGATGGTCACAAACCCCCGGCCGTCCTTGTACGCCGTCTCGAAACCCTGCGAACCGCATCCACAGCCCGTTGATCCGGAAATATCAAAGTCGTATCGCCATTCTTCGGTAATCGATTCTGAGTTATCCGCAGAAGAGACTGTACGGCTCAGCATCGCGCCGTGCCGACGCGGGTCATCCGCATCATCATCGAAAACCATCACGCGATAGTCGCCATTCGCCCGAGTCACCTTCTCGATCTTCCAATGACGGTTCGGTTGCCATGCGGTCGTGTATGATGCCCAGGGCCCGTTCACTCCGCCGCTCCCGCCCGGGGTCGTCGGACCCGAAGGCAGGCTCTGCACTATACCGTTTGTGTCGTAGTACTTCCATGAGATCACATCGCCGGTCTGCGGATCGCACACTCCCCAGACCTGCAGATCCGCGTCGGCAACAAAGCCCTCGTACTCTCTCTTCTCCAGAAGCTGGCGATCACGCGGCTGATCGGGCTGCCCAGGCTGATCCGTATAGCTTGGCTGCCGAGCAGCGTACTTGAACCGAGTAATCGCCCCCCGGCGATCATTGACCCAGACATAATAATCGTACAGTTGCCCATTGTTATCCACCGCACCGCTCGTGTCGGTCACCACATAGTTGTAAGCCGCGTCCCCGTATTGCTGTCGGATCACCCGACCGTTGCTCCGGTTATGGAACGCGTGCGTGGAGTCGTAGGTGTTCTGGATGATGTCCACACCATTCGGATCGGTGATCTTCGTGAGCATCCCGTGCACAAAGTACTGAGCACCGCCCTGTCCGTATTCATACTCCCACACGATCCCGTTCGGGAATCGGGCATGGTCGACGACCCCCCCGTTCTCGATGTACTGGATCGGGAACTCCGGCGAGTATTCGATCGCGGGCTGGGTCGCCTTGACGAGTTCGGCCTGCCTCCCCACGATATTGCCGTCGTAGTCGTACTCCACCACCCGACCAGCGTGGTCCACAATCCGCCAGATTAAGTTGGCTGTATACTGGCCGCTGATCTCGTTGAGCGGCGAGGCGGGGTCGTCATGGTAATAAAAGTTGATCACATGCCCCAGGGTGTCCGTGGCGGTCGCGATCCGCTCGGCTCCGTTTGAAGTCTCGTAGGTGAAGCTAATCTGGTTCCCGTTCCGATCGGTAATAGTCTCCAATCGGCCCCGGTAAGGGCTGGGGTTGTCGTTGCCATCGAAAAAGGGAAAGAACTTGTACACGGTCTGGTTCGCATCAATGTAGAGAACAGGATGATGCTGGAGAGTGTATTTGATGACCGCTTGGTACCCATCATGCTTGTAGTACACCGGCGTTCCGAGCTCAAGATTTGTTGGGGTGTAGGGTTCAAAATGATCGCTCCGACCCGTGCCCGGGAGAAAAATGATCTCCTCTGGCATGGTTTGATCCACATAGAGTTGTCCAGGATCAGGATTCGAAATGGTAATCGGATTTGTATTGCCAATCACAACCCGCATGTTGTAGTTGAAATCCCAGTTCATCCCGAGTGGGGCTTTGAGAACCACCTCCTCCGCACCAACATCATGCCAGTAGTTGAACGGATGAACACGAGAACTGTGGAAGGAATACAGTCCACTCCGAGAGCGGTACATGCGCTTGATCTCAAAGTCGAGCCCACGACCGGGGATGAAGAGGTCCGTCTGGGCGTGCTGAAAATCGCCGGTTGCGAGGTAGATCGGATCCGAGTTGTCCTTGCCTTGATCGCCCTCGTTCCCGCCCTGACCCTCCACGGTCCCGCCCGGCTTCGGGCACGGCCCGCCCGTGAGGTTGATGTATAGCTCGCCGGCCAGGGTGATGCTCCCGAATGCAAGAACAAGTGAGCAAACGGTTCCGAGAGTGCGCAGATTCATGTGCAGTTCCTCAAATCAGTGGCGATCGCGACAGGCAGGCAGCCCGCAGAACGGATACGGCCCAGTTCACGGACCGGTTCGTTGTACGGTTTCCATTCTAATGGGTGTACCTCGCTCTCGCGGGTCTCCACCCGCCGATTTATCGCATATTCATCATTCCGAGAATGTACGATCTTTGATACACAAATTTGTGTCAAATCTCACATTTCTGACTCAGTATTGGGTTGCTTGTGCGAATCCTTTCGTACTGGTTATTCTGAAACGCATTGAACGCCTGGTCCCATTTCTCCCGCGTCCAGCCTTCGGCCTGCACGATTTCGAATGGATCGCAGATCCGGTGCTGCTTGGCCACCCTGATGCAGGCGAGCACGAAGCGTTCCTCGTCGGTGAACTCTGCGGGCTCGGGCTGTGCTCGCCCCCTCCTTCCTGCTGCGGTGTTTCCCGCCCACCGCTCGCGATGAACCGCGCGTTGTTGGGGTCCGGTGAGATGCTCCCGGAGCATCCTGCTGGCTTGATCCTCATCGGACTGCGTGATGAACCCGTATTTCTGCTCCCGCAATAACCACGCGAACATCGCCCCCGGCTTCCTGCCTCGGCTGCGTGCTCTCTGAGCCAGCGACAGAAACTCCAGCCTGCCCGCCTCGCTGCTGCTGGCAAGCCCCAGGCCGCAGGCCTGGTCGTGGAGTTTGAGGAGTCGTTCCGTGTCCGAGAGATCGCGTGGTTGAATGTCGCGGATGTTCGGCGGGCTCGATGGCGGCCTGGGTGCCGCTCCCCTGCCCCGCTTTCTCATCCGAGTCGAGCCTGTCGAGACACCAGACGGCTTCCGCGTGTGGCGGAGCGTTCTGTTTGTTTGATTCCCCGGTAGGGGAAGAGAACCTGTTTGATCTGGGCTGGCAGATCCGCCTCCAAACGAGTTGTTCGGGCTGGCAGATCCGGCTGCATTTTGGTCTGTCCCCTCCCCCGCTGTTCGTAGAGTGTGTTCGCCCTGCTCACGATCGTCATCCAGATGCAGGCCCGTGTGCGACCAGTCGGGCACGATGCGGTCGTGCAGCCCCCACCGGTTCATGGCCCACTGGGAAACATCGAGCGGCTCCAGCCAGCCGAGTTCGATGAGTGTGTTTCGCGCATCGGTCGCCGCACGCCGCGAGATCCCGAAGTGCTTGCTCACCCACGAGAGCTTGTAGCGCCCGTCGGTGCGGTAGTCGCGGGTTTCCCGGTGCCAGTACAGCCCGCGGATCAGCACCGCCGTGATCAGGGCGGTGACGCCCTTCGAAAACCCCGCGGCCATCGCGCGGAGCAGCCTTCTGGGCACCGGGACCGACCGCCGGTTGTTGGGCATGGCGTCGAGCATCGCCCGGAAGCCGGCGATATCCTCGATCTTGATCTCGTCGGCATGCTGCGCGAACTCGATCGAGTGCGGATTGATGTGGACCAGCCCGAGGCGTGCGAGCCTGCGGATGTCGCCGCGGAGCTCACGCATCGCCTGCCCGCTCCCCTTCCCCCCGATCAGCCGCGAGCACTCTTCCGTGGTGTAGAGCGGCTTGCGCCCGGGCTTGTCGGCGTCCATGTAGCGGCGCTGCTCGGCAAGCTCGTGGGCCGCGAAGTACACGCGGTGCTGCCGCCGGGTGATGTGTCCGGTCTGGTAGAGCCACCACGAGAGGGCGAGCTGATGAACAGTGATCCTGCGGAAGCTGCCCTCGATGCGCGCGGCGCGTTCGCCGATCGATGAGGAACGCCTGTGCGTAGGTCGTTGCTGCTCTGGCTGTGATGCACTGCTCGCTTGCCGCCTGTGTGTGCGTGGTGCGTGCTGCACGCTTCGGTAGGTCATGTCGGTCCTCTCCGGCGCAAGAAGCAAGTACGCACGCAGCACCAAGGGTCCACCAAAGGCGTTGGTGGTTGACAGGGCGCAATCGTTCGGGGTAGGCTGGACGCAGTCGAATGCGAACCGGCCAGACCCCCTTCCCTCACGGGATCCAGGCCCTGAAGACCGCCCTGCTGAGCTGGAACTCACGGGCGGTTTTTCATTGGTGTTCAACAGGCTGCACAGGTTCGAGTCCTGTATTGCCCATTGTGATGTGCTGCGGTGCTGCTCGTTCGCGCCTCCTGGTGAATGGTGGCCCCTCCCCCGCACGCGGGACGCGCGCATGAAACCGGAGGGCTGCCCGGGATGGGCACCACCACCGTGCCGTGAGTCGCGTGAGCGCGTCAAGCGCGGGGATCCGGGCGTCTGGCACGGGTTCCGATTCGGTTCTGCACACCGCCGCATGCCCTGAGCCGAGTAGCCCCGGTCGGCCGGCCCCGCACACATTGGGCGGGCCGCCCGGGGTGGGTTGAAGGAGATCGAATGACATCTGTGCGCGCCCTGAGCGCGAATCGGCGTGACCACTCGGTTGGCGATGCGACCCGCCCCGCTCGGGAGTGACCGCTCGCGTTGGGCGTGCCGATGCGCACCGATCGGTGCACCCCGCTCGACCGGGGCGGCACGGGGTCGGGAGTCTGGTCGTGTTGAGCTCAACGCACAAAGCTGTGGATAGATGTGTGGAAGACGCGCGATTGAGTCTCGCTTATACAGGGCCTGGATTGAAGCCGACGGCTCGGATCAACAATCACGATCGATGCGATCTCGATTCGGCACGGTGTTCTGATCGCGCCGCAGGGGCAGGGCGTGCGGGTCATGTCGCCGGTGCCCGGGCATCGTGCCCATCGCACGCGGGGTATCCCGATCGGCACCGCGCCAGAGGGGTATCGCGCCCGCTGCCCTGTGGACAACACGCACCAGCACCTTGACGGGGGACCGCTTGCTGTGCCAGGCTTGGATCAGGACCGGACGAGCGGCCCCACACAACCGGGGCATGCCGCGCCGGCCCGATCAAACCGACCACCTTCGCCCGGGGCCACTCGACGAGCCCCGAGCGGGAGGAGGGTGGAACACCAACCGGGAGAAGATACATGGCACGCAAGCCCGCTGAGAAGCAAACTAAAACGAAGCCGACCACCACCGTGATTGCCGTCGGCAACCAGAAGGGCGGGGTGGGGAAGACCACCACCGCCGTGAACCTCGCCGCGGCCCTCGGCACGATGGGGAAACGGTCGCTAATCATCGATCTGGACGCAAACTGCGGCGCGACGCGGAGCTTCGGCATCCCGCCGGAGAGCTACCTCGGCAGCTTCGAGGTGATGCTCGGCGAGGAGGACCCGGTGAGCGTGGCGATCGAGACCGACGCGGAGGAGGGGATCGAGCTGCCCGAAGGGGTGGCGCTCATCACCGCCAACCGGAACCTCGAGATTGTCGACAGCGAGCTCATCAAGAAGCACCGGCTGGTCGACTACCGCGACTGCCTCCGCAAGCCCATCGAAACGCTGCGTGCATCGGGCAGGTGGGACTACATCTTTCTGGACACCGCCCCGAACATCCACACGCCCACAGCTGCGGCGTACCGGGTCGCGGAGTGGTTTATCCTGACGGCGACGCCGGATCGATTGGCAATCGACGGGCTCAACGACGCGATGAGCGATATCGATACCGTCCGACGGTACAACAACCCGGACCTCAAGCTCCTGGGTGTGGTGCTCTCCCGGGTGAGCCGGAACACCAAGCTCGCCGGGGAGGTGATCAACTGGGTGGAGGAAGCCTTCAAGGACGCGGGGATCTACGGGGATTTCAGGATCCGCATCAGCAGCACGACAGAGGTACCCAAGGCGCAGCGGGACGGGCTGACCATCCTGCAGACCAGGCCAAGCCACAAGGTGGCCCTGGAGTACAAGAAGCTGGCGCGAGAGTTCCTCAAGCGGCTCAGGCAGAGCGAGCAGCCGGCGAAGAAGTCCTCGAAACCCAAACAAGCGGCGTAGGGCAGGGCGATGGCGAAGAAACGAGACGCACCCACCGAGAACCCGCTGCTGCGGAACCGTGTAGGCTCGATCGTGGGCGAGGTGGAGCAGGGGAGGGGACAGACCGCCCCAGTACTGACGGAGCGAGCATTAAAGAAAGCACCAGCCAATCCGAAACGAGCACCCGGGAAGAAGGGTAGGGAGTACCTGCATGTGAAAACACGGTTTACCAAGGAGGAAGCCGCGGCGATGGATCGGTTCACGCGGACGCTGTCGGCGTACATGCAGACGAAGCTCTGGGGGAGCGAGGTCACACGGGCGCTGTGGACGATCGCGATCAGGGCGGAAGAACGGCTGGCGGAGATGTCGCACAATGCTCCAGCCTTGGAACGACCGAGCAACGGGGACAGGATGGCCTATGCCGAGTTCGAGGACGCGATCGCGGAGTATCTACAGAGGGTCCTGCGTTGAGTAATGCACGGCAACAGAGGCCTTCAAATCGCTTACGAAACACCCTGCTGACCGACAGGGGCCTCCGTCATACCTGAGTCAGCGGGACAGTTCCTAAACTATTTACGGCCTAGATAGGCCTCTGGAGCTTGGAAACGAGAGTTCTGACTTCGCCGTGAAGCCAGAGTGCGGGTCGGTCCTTAATGTGTATAGCGAATGGTTGTATGTCTGTCTGTGCCGATACTCTGCACCATTGACTCCGAGTACAATGCTCCTATGGGAGACAGCGACTCACTCCAAATCCCAGTGGCTCTTCGAAACATGCTGGAATCCGGCAATGGCGTGCTCTTCGTCGGCGCTGGGATCGGATGGTCCGCGCTTGACGCCCAGGACAATCCGATGCCTGATGGATCCCGACTGGCCGGAGAGCTCGCGGAGCAGTTTGATATTGACCTAGGTTCATCCGCCGATCTCGCGAAAGCCGCACAAGTCGTGGAGATTCGGCATGGAAGAGAGAAACTTGAATCATTCCTTTCGAAACGCCTAACTGGCTTCGAGCCGAATGAACACCTGCGTTGGCTCTTCTCCCTTAGATGGAAGGCGATATTCACTACAAACTATGATTTCGTCATCCAGCAATGTTACCAGCTTGCACCAAAGCCACCTCAGAAACCTGTGACCGTCAGCTCGGCCCAACGGCTTAGTAATCTAGATCCTCGCTTCGATGTTCCGATCTACCATCTACATGGATGCCTGTATGACGGGTCCGAATCGCACATCCTTATCACCGCACAAGACTACGCTGAATTCGCCGAACGACGGCGAATGCTCTTTGAACTGCTCAAGCGGGAATGTGCCACGAGCAACATCCTCTATGTCGGCTACAGCAATCAAGACCCGAACTGGTCAATGATCCTCTCCGAAATGAGGAGTGAGTTTGCTCCAGCGACTCCACCCACTTCTTTTCGCGTGGCCAAAACGACTGACTCGTTAGATAGAGAGATACTTGCAGCACAGGGTATTGAGACTCTGGATGCCACAATTGATTCCTTTGCGACCACCGCTTCAGCAGTCGTCGATCTGAATTCGGCTGCCGTAGCCACCTACGACGCCGCACGCAAACAAGTGCCTTCTGGGTTGGCCTCGGCATTCGATGTCAGCCCCGCCGCCACACTACGACTTCTCAACTCTTGGGAGTTTGTCAATCAAGCCGATTTCAATGGTGATCCAAAGACGCTGGAGTTTCTTAAAGGGAATCAACCGAACTGGGCCACAATCGCCCAGGGGCACAGTTTTGCCCGCGATATCGAATCGGTGGTCATGGACGAAATCATCGACTTTGCCACAGCTCCGAAGCCGGGGTATCGCTCTCATATCCTACTTGGGGCTGCGGGTTTTGGCATCACGACGGCATTGATGCGCATCGCATTCGGTATCGTCCAAGAAGACGCCGCCACGGTCCTGCGTTTGAGGCCAGGAGCAACCATCATACGCGGGGATGTTGAGTTCGCGTGCTCGCTCGGAAAAGGACCCGTGGTGTTTGTCGTTGACAACGCTGCGGATCATGCCGTTTCTATTCATGACGCAGCGGTACATCTGCGCTCACGCCGCCTTGCGCACTTGTTCTTGTTGGGGGAACGGTTGAATGAATGGCGTGCCGTTTATGCGAGGGTGAAGGCGTCCGAATATGGTGTTGATTCTCTGAGTGAAGTTGAAATCGAGCGCCTTCTTGATTTCTTGAATGCCCACAACGCACTGAACAAGTTGGAGTATCTCACTCCAGAACTGCGCAAGGCCGCAATTCGAGAAAAACACGACCGCCAACTACTTGTTGCGATGAAAGAGACCACGGAGGGAGCTGCGTTCTCAGCAATCATCGAAGACGAGTTTCGTTCTCTAGACTCAGATCGACACAGAAGAATCTATGCAATCGTCGCGAGTGCATACTCCGATCGCCGGCTCCTTCGAGATACGCTGCTTGCCGACATTCTCGATCTTACGGTCATCGAGATGTACAAGGCGATAGACGATTCGCTGGATGGGGTAATCCTATTCGATTGCGTCAATGAAGCCCGTGGCCTCCACGCCGCCCGATGTCGGCATCACGCGATTGCCGAAATCGTCTGGGAACGCTGTGTACTTCCTGGTGAACGGGAGCAGATTCTCCAAGACCTTGTGCGGAGCCTCAACCTCTACTACCACCAGGATGCCAAGCTGTTTGAAGCCTTGGTTCGCGATGACCGTCAGGTCGATGGTCTCGGCTCACTGGAAGGGAAGATCAACTTCTTCGAGTGGGCCTGCAAGAAGGATCCCGGGAGTCCCTATGTACGCCAGCACTATGCACGCATGCTCCAAAGAGCCGAACGATTCGAACTAGCGCTGTCCCAAATAGAAGCGGCGATCCAGTTGGGTCCGAATACTCGAGTGCTGTACCACACTAAGGGTGTGATACTGCGCAGCATGGCACTTAAGTCTGAAGGACTTGAAGTCGCGCGTCGTCGTCTGGCGCAAGCGGAAGAATCATTCCGAGATGCCATCGGCCGTGATCGGCGTGACACCTACGCCTATCAGAGCTTGGCTGAGCTTTACCTAGGCTGGGCACAGCGAACAGACGATCCCTCTGAACAGGCAGCCTACCTCGCCAAGTGCGAGGAGACGATTAGCAGTGGACTCTTGAACGCCCGCCAACGAGATGAGCTCTGGATTGTCTCCTCGAAGGTCCAACGCTGGATCGGTGACAAACCTGCAGCAATCGAGTCGCTTAAAAAGGCTGGCGCAAGTCCTGTTGCCATGTACCTGCTTGGTCGAGCGTACTTGAACGCGAACAAACCTTGGGAGGCCCGCGCAGTCCTCGAGAAAGTCCTTGAGGCCGAGCCAGAGCAGTATCGTGCCGCGATGTGCTACGCGGAGTGCCTCCTGAGGTCCGGAGAACCGTGTTCACAGGCGCTCGCCGCTCTCAAGCTTGCAGAACTCTATGGGCTGAGAGATCCTGAATTCATTGCCATGTTTGGCGGGCTGCTATTCCTGACTGAAGAACACTCTGAAGCCGTGAAGGTATTCAACAGAGGCAAACGAGGCGACCTGCCGATTGAGGACCGCCGTCGAATCTCATTCAGGCCAAGTTTACAAGAAGACCCTGACAAACCGCTCAGACTAAAAGGGACCGTGGGTGATGTCAGTGCGGGATACCTCTGGCTGCAGGTGCCCGGAATGCCCGGTATATTTGCACCGGGAACTCACATTGGTGGACGACCAGTTCGACGGGGGCAGGACATTGAGTTCGATTTAGCTTTCAACGCAGAAGGCGCAATCGGGCTGAACCTCTCATAGATCACGCTCCTTTACTCGCTCGCGGGCGGTGGTCTGGGCTATTGGCATGTTGGGTAGTTCAATCGCACCATGTGTTTCCCCGAGTGGTAGGATATGATGGAGTTGCGGTGTAAACACTGAAAATCTCCGCACTTATCAAGTGTCTTCCAGGCCAATCGGGATAAAGGATTTGAACTGTAGCTAATCCTAGTAGTACCTCAGCTAGGGCTCACCGTTACCGTTACTCGTACACAACTTGACGATGTTGTGCTGCCCCGCCGCAGCGATGACCATCGCGCGTTTGACGGACTCCTGCCCCTTGATCTCCGAGAAATCGATCGGCGCGGACGCGAGCGCGATCATCGACGCGACATCCACCGGCGGGTGCGGCTCCAGCGGTAGCTCGCCGTTGACCAGCCCGACCACCTCCGCCAGCGTCGATACGCCGAACACGCGGACGCCCCCCACCACAGAGGCTTCCGATGCGTTGGCGATCGGCACGATCACCGCATCCAGGCCCATCGACCTCGCGAGCTCGGCCATCGCGATGGCTCCCCTGATCGGGCGAACCCGACCGTCCAGCGCGAGCTCCCCCGCGAAGAGCACCCGCCGGGGATCGAGCCCACGCTCGTCCTCGAGAAGATCTCCCCCCCCGTTCGGGATCCCGACCGGCGCACGATGGTGGATCACCTGCTGGGCCATCAGCAGCCCCACCGCGATCGGGAGATCGTACATCGGCCCTTCCTTGCGCACATCCGCGGGCGCAAGGTTGATCAGCGTCCGCCCCAGCGGCATCGGGTACCCGGTGTTCCCGATCGCGGCACGGACGCGTTCGAGCGATTCCCGTACCGCGGCGTCCGGAAGCCCGACAATCAGTTCCTTCTGCAGCTGCGCATCGTCCAGATCAATCTCGATCTCGCAAGGCGTAGCGTCAATACCCTGAAGGATGAAGCTATGGATCTTGGGAACCATGCCGATAGAATACCAAACATTCTCGCTGTTTCAAGGGCTTTGTTTGGGAATTATAGACAAACCGATGAAATCAGGCCTGGAACAGGGGTATCCGAAGATCCCCCTTCAGACACCCGTCTCCCTTGATCCAAAGGATTGACTGCTACATGTGTTTCACTTCAGGTACACTCCGATGGATCAAAATTCGACCACCATGCGGCATATGTGCACCAACCCACCGCCCAACCCGGACCTCACCATCCTGCTCCAACGGGCGTCGGACGGCGATCACGCGGCGACCGACGAACTGCTCCCGATGGTCTACGAGCAGCTCCGCTCGATCGCCCGGGTCCATATGGCGGGCGAGCGAGCGGAGCACACGCTGCAGGCGACGGCCCTCGTCCACGAGGCGTATGTGCGGATGCTCGGGCCGAGCGAGGCCGCGTTCGAGAACCGCAGGCATTTCTTCTTCGCTGCCGCGGAGGCAATGCGCCGCATCCTGATCGACCACGCTCGCGCACGCGCGGCCGTCAAACGCGGGGGCCCGAAGCGGCGGAGGGTTGATCTGGACATCTCCGCGATCGCGGATCTCGCCAATGAAGACAAATCCGACGAGATCATTGCGCTCGACGACGCACTCCAACGCCTAGAGGGTGAGCGTCCGCGTATCGCTCGGGTGGTTAAGCTGCGTTTTTATTGCGGCATGAGCATCGACGAGACCGCGGGCATGCTCGGGGTCTCGTCGCGCACGGTGGATCTCGACTGGAGCTTCGCTCGTGCGTGGCTGTTCCGTGCGCTCTCCGATGACTCCCATAGGGAAGAAACACCATGAACGAACCGGTCGACCGCGAGCAGGAGATCTTTGCCGAGGCGCTCGAGCGGAAGCCAGAACTCCGCGCGGCGTATCTTGATAGCGTGTGCGCCGGCGACCCTGAGCTCCGAGAACAGATCGATTCGCTGCTCAGCGCGATGGACGGCGCGGGCAGCGCGGGGTTTCTCGACCAACCCACCGGGGGGCTGGGCGACACCCCGAACCCCGATGCCCTCAGCAGGGGCTTGGACGAGGAGCACCCGGGCGCGATCATCGGGCGATACAAACTCGTTTCAGCGATCGGGCAGGGCGGGTTCGGGACGGTCTATAAGGCAGAACAGACCGAGCCGATCCAACGCGCCGTCGCGCTCAAGATCATCAAGCTCGGGATGGACACGCGACAGGTGATCTCCCGGTTCGAGGCCGAACGCCAGGCGCTCGCGATGATGGACCACCCCTCGATCGCCGCGGTCTACGACGCCGGCGCGACCGCCAGCGGACGCCCGTACTTCGTCATGGAGCTCGTCCGCGGCGCGCCGATCACGGTGTTCTGCGATGAGCGAAAACTCAGCATCCCGGACCGGCTCGCGTTGTTCCAGGATGTCTGTGCCGCGGTCCAGCACGCGCACCAGAAGGGGGTCATCCACCGCGATCTCAAGCCGAGCAATGTGCTTGTCGGCGAACACGACGGACGCTTCATCCCCAAGGTGATCGACTTCGGGATCGCCAAAGCGACCGGGCCGGGCGTGGAGCCCGAGGTGACGATGACCGTGCACGGGCGCGCGATCGGCACGCCCGCGTATATGTCACCCGAGCAGGCACGCAGCGACGGCGCGGGGATCGACACGCGGACAGACATCTATTCCCTCGGCGTGCTGCTCTACGAGTTGCTGACCGGGACGACACCGTTCCTCGACACCGATCTCCGCAGCAAGCCCTACGCGGACATGATCCAGATGATCACGGACCAGGACCCGCCCAAGCCGAGTGATCGTGTGTCGTCGCTGTCGACGGCCGCGAACACGGACGGGACACGCCAGTTCCGTGGGCCGCTCGCGAGCGACCTGGACTGGATCGTGATGCGCTGTCTCGAAAAGGACCCGTCACGCCGATACGAAACGGTCAGCGGTCTCGCGGAGGACATCGAGCGTTATCTCTCCAACGAACCCGTCAGCGCGCGCCCCCCATCGGGCGCGTACAGGTTCCGCAAGTTTGTCCAGCGGAACCGTGGGCAGGTCATTGCGGGCTCGGCCCTCCTCGGTGTGCTCCTGCTCGGGATCGCGGGAACCACATGGGGGTTGGTTTGGGCACTCGATGAACGCGCATCCGCCCGGCAGGCCGCGGAGGACGAACTCGCGGCCCAGATCGCGGCAACAACCGCCGCGGAACAGGCGAAGCTCGAAGCAGAACGTGCAGCACAAGAGGCGGAGACCTCGGAAGAACTCAGCCGGTTCTTTATCCTCGATGTGCTCTCCGCCGCGGATCCCGCTCGGACGGCCAACCGCGAGTTGACCGTCCGAGAGGCGCTGATGAACGCCTCGGAGAACATCGAGGGACGCTTCGAGGATCGCCCCGACATCGAAGAAAAGATCCAGAACGCGCTCGGGTACCTCTTCGGTCGTCTCGGGCTGGTCGATCTCGCGGAGAAACACCACCGGCGTGAATGGGCCCTGACCGAACAGCAGCGCGGCGAGGACTCCTTCGAAGCCGCACGCATCATGCACAGCGTCGTCGGGGACCTCGCCATGCGCGAGCAGGACGACGAGGCGATCGAGCTCTCCAAACGACAGCTCAAGATTCTCGACCAGCTCGACACCCCCGAGGCCGCTCAGCTGCGCACAAGGGTAATCGGGAATCTCGGTGCCCTGCTCGTCAGGGCGGGGCGGATCGTCGAAGCCGCCCCGATTCTGGAGGACACCCTGCGAACCAAGCGCGAGCTCTACGGCGACAGGCACCCAACCACGCTGACAAGCATCGAAGCGATCTCGGTCGTCCTGAGACAGACCGGGGACACCGAGCGTGCGTTGCCGCTCGCGGAGGAGGCATACGACGGGCAAACCGAAGTCCTGGGCGAGGGTGATCCCCGGACACTCAACTCGCTGGTCAACCTTGCGCAGACCTATACAGCGCTCGATCGGCTTGATGACGCACGGTCGCTGCTGACTTCCGGTGTGGACCGCGCCCTTGAACGCCTTGGGAATCTGCACCCAACCACGATCTATCTCCGGAACCACGCCGCACTCTCGCTGTTCAACCTGGGTGATTTCGAGGGTGCGGAGAAAGAGATCCTCGCGCTGATGCCGGATGTTGAATCGGTGGACCCGGAGATGCTCCAGCAGCAGAGCCGCACGATGCTCTCGACACTCGCGAGCTGCTCGGTCAAAGAAGGACGCATCGAGGACGCGCTGGAGTCCGCGGAGCGGGCGCTCGCATCCGCGCGCGCGGTCTACCCGGATGGGGATATCCGGCTCAGCGATTATCTGAAACTCCGGGGCGACATCCTCCGCGATCTCGAGCGATTCGCGGATGCCGAGGGTGCCCTGCTCGAAGCATGGAAATGTACGGATCGCGAAGACATCGCGGACGAGCAATCCGGCCCGATCCTCCGATCGATCGTGAGGCTCTACGAGGCTTGGGACGCCTCGGAGCCCGACCAGGGACACCGGGAACAGATCGAGCTCTGGCGATCTCGTCTCTCACCCGGCTGAGCACCCGATCTTCATCCGATCGTCCCGCCGCTCCCCTTGGAATCTCTTGGGATCGCCCCCCAATCCAAAGCCCATGAATTTCCTCGAGCCGGTTGCGCCCATGGCCCGGGCTTCTCGCATGACCCTCTGTGGGATCCGTCTTTCTGGAGAAACCGGGCGGATCCGGAGCGTCATACGCACAACCACGAGGAGCACCCGTGAACACCAACCAAAAACTGAGTAACCAACGACTGACGAGGGCGGCTCAGCTCGCCGCGCTCGGCGTGATCTTCCCTATACATACTCTCGCGAGCAGCACGGTCGAGTCCGAAGCAATCGCGTACAACCCTGTCGACAACGCCCGGATCGTCGGCAGCGCCGAGGAGCCGATGCTCGTCGTCCCCATGCAGGTCCCCGGATGGGCCGACGAACTCGGCGTCACCAAAGCCGAGCGCGTGTATAAAGGCATCTGCGGCCCGAACGGCGCGCACGCGAGCGTCCTGGACCTGTTCCGTCACGCGGACCGCGACCTCCAGCAGATGAACAATCCGCTTCGCGGGACGACCAGCGAGCTGGTCGGTGAATCGCCCGCGTTCAACATGAGTTATGACACGCAGGACATCACCCTCGTTGCGTTTTATCTGCCAACGATCCGCCGAGCCATCAACTACATCGACAGCTCGATCGACAACCGCGTGGAGATCGGCGCGACGCTCGCGCTCTTTGATTTCAGCTCGGATGCCGATCCGGACAACGATGATGTCATCGGGTCCGCGGGATCCGCGCGGTTCACCATCCCCTGGTCGGTCTATGTCGAGGGTCTGCGGAGCCAATCGTTGCGCGATGACCCGGACTTTGCGAACGCGCTGCCGAGTTCATCGGTGAATGTGCTCTACAACGGATCAACCTCGAGCAGCGTCGAGACCGAGGTCGTTGTCACCATGGCACAGCTCCGCGCGATCTTCGGCGATACCGTCGTTCCTCAGGGACAGGCGGTCTCGATCACCTTCAACTCATCCATCGGCTGGAACTTCTTCGGATGCGACATTGATCCCGTCGGGTCCCAGAGCTCACTGATCGATGTCGCGGTCCACGAGTTCACGCACGCGATGGGCTTCACCAGCGGGATCGCCGAAGGCGGGAACAACTCGAACAACCAGATCCAGGGGCTCGATGTCGCGCGGTTCCGGGCGGGGAACCTGCCCTTCTCGCTCGCGGCATTCGGCACAAACCCCCGGCTCGGCGAGAGCTTCACCGCGGAACCCCACTTCTACAGCAGCTTCCCGAACGCCTTCACCACCACGCTCGAATCGGGCGATGACAACCAGCCCTCGCACCTCATCTATATCGCGAACTTCGCCGACAAGCTGGGCGTGATGGACCCGGTCCTCACCAACGGGCACACCCACTGCCCGAGCTTCTACACCAACGCGGACATCCAGCCGCTCGACGACATGGGGTGGCGCCCGATCATCGCCAACGGCTTCCAGGACTGCAACGGGAATGTGATCCCCGACTTTGTCGACATCCTCAACGGGACCTCGCAGGATGTCGACAACGACCTGATCCCCGACGAGTGCGAGACTTTTACCGCCGGCAGCCCCAACCCAACCAGCGGGATTCAGGGCGTGACGCGGACGATCTACGAGACACCCGGGCTTGCAAGCCTCGCATCGTTCAATCCGAACGGATCGGGGGTCAACACGATCGTCAGCGATACGCTCCCGACGATGCTCTCGTTCTACAACCACGGCACGAACGCGACTCGCGTGAGCGTCTTTGAGTTCGAGATGTTCATCCCCGCGCGGGACGAGTTCGCCTTCAGGATCGCGCACCCCGACGATATGGACCTCATGATCGACGGCACTTTGATCGGGAGCTCAACCACCGGGGGGAGCCTGACCCGGTCGACCGGCTCGTCGGGCAACTCGACGATCCTATCCAAGCAGATGTTTGCCCAACTCGACGCCGGGTGGCACACCGTGCGGATCCGCGGCTTGAGCAGCAACTCGCAGCCCACCTTCGACTTCATCCGCGAGGCACGCTCGCTCGACTGGCAGCAGCCCCCGACCAACAACCTCCGCGTGCTCAACTGGTCGGACTGCGACAACAATGGCACAAACGACTTCCTCGACGAGGAATCGGACTTCAACTTCAATAATCTCACCAGCGTCGGCACCATCGCCGATGCGTTCGAGCCGATCACATTCTCGACCTGCGGGAGCAACTTCGATACCGAGATCGTCATCTGGGATCTCTTCGGCGACGTCGTCACGCAGAACGACGATTTCTGCGGCCCGGCGCCCGCCCGCCAGAGCCAGGTCGATGTCAACCTCCCCGCGGGGCAGTACATCGTCGGGATCACGGGGTACAACGCCGTCTTCGGCAGCGGGTTCTCCGTCGATCGTCCCAGTGGGTGCGCCGAGGGCGGGGACTACGAGTTCCATATCACCGCACCCGTCGGCAACTACAACGAGTCCAACACACTGGGCAGCAGCCGCACACGCATCCTGACCTTCTTCGTCGGTGAGGCCGACTGCGACAACGACGGCATCCCCGACGACCAGGAACTCGACTGCGACGGCAACGGCATTCCCGATGACTGCGAGATCCCCACAGTCGCCGACGCGGACAACAACGATATCGGCACCGTCGGCAACGAGGGCGAGATCATCACGATCACAACCTGCGGCAGCGACTTCGACACAGAAATCGCGGTCTGGGATGAATCGGGCCTGCTCGTTGATGAGAACGACGATTTCTGCGGACCCGGATTCGGATTGCAGAGCCAGCTCGATCTGATGCTCGATGAAGGCGTGTACTATGTCGCCGTGGCGGGATACAACGCGATCTTCAGCAACGGATTCGGTATCCAGATCAATGCGGGCGGCAACTGCAGCGAAGGCGGCATACTCGATATCTCCGTCGGGAGCTATGTGGACAACAACCAGACAGTCCCGCCCGGTCGTGTCGGGTTCGCACGGTTCCATGTCGGGCCCGCCGCGGGGTGTGCCGCGGACTTCACGGGCGACGGCACACTCGATGTCTTCGATGTCTTTGCCTTCCTCAACGCCTTCAACACGGGCGATCCCTCCGCGGACTTCACCGGGGATGGGAGCTTCGACATCTTCGATGTCTTCGCCTATCTCGACGCCTTCAACGCAGGCTGCCCATAAGCTCCGGGCCATCCCGGTAACCACAGAAAAACGGGCCCCGGCCCGTTTTTTCGTGCGCTGTTTCCGGCGGCAGGGGAACGCTCGTGTGTGTCTCCGCCCCAATGACGAAATGGAACAGGAAACTGAACCTAGGACCCGATGCAGCCCGTCGCCGCTTCCGTGCTCTTGGAACACTCGGCACCACCCGCAAAGTAGCACTCGAGGATCGACGCCATCATTTCCCGCCCGCTCGCGATCCGCCCGACACGCTTCCACTGCACCGCGCTCAGCAGCTCTCTGAGCGGCTGGGCGACCTTCGGAATGTTCGGCCAGGCATCCCGGAGATTGCCATCCCAGACCCCGTGGTACCGGGTCAGATCGTCGGGGTAGACAACCTTCCGCTCGGTGCCCTCGTCATACGCGTGGAACGGGTGCATGATATTGAGGTACCCGTAATCGTCGGTGAGCTCCTCGCCCGCACGGATATCGCGGATCGCGACCTCGAAGTTGTACGCCGTGGTCAGGCAGTTGGACCGGAACGAGTGGTTGACGAACCGCGCGTGGTCCCAGCAGAGGACCCATCGACCATGCTGGTTGCGGAAGCAGTACTTGTCGAGCAGCTCGGTGTACGGCTCGCCAAATGTCTCGACCTGCTCGGGCTCAAACTCACGGTCCAGCTTGTCCTGAACCCAGGTAATCGTGCCCTTGGGAATATCACGCGTGGCGACAACGCCATGCCCAATCTCTTCGCTGATGTAGCGAAGCTCGGTGTCGGGGTGCATCATGGTGAGCAGCCCTTGGTGTTGTCGCCGTCAGCCCAATTCGGAGCCCGCCAGGTGGGGCCACAGTGGCCCGGGTGCGCGTCGGGGCGGGGTGACGGTCGTCAACAAGGCGGGATAGTACAAAGTCGCCAAAGTTTTACAAGCACAAAATAAAAAATGTTGATCTAGACGCCCGGCACAAACCGGGGATCGCCCCGCTCGTGGTCCCCGGCGTCCGCGACCTCGTCGTTGAGCCACTCGATCACCGCCGCCCACCCGAGGCTCTCCGGGTCGCCCCCGAAGTACCCCCCCACCACACCCGTCACCCGGAACCCGAGGTGGAGCTGGAATGAGAGCGTCGGGTCATTCCGCCGGCCGTTGACGACCTCGATCGCGTACTCCTCCGCGCTCAGCGTGTCCGCAAACCGGTGGTACCCACGCAGTCGAGAGCCCGCAACGACACGCCAGAGCCCGAGCTGCCGCGCGAGATCGAACCGCCCACGCTTATACAAGCGACGCCCGATCCCCTGCCCCTGGAAGCCCGGGCGGACCATGACATCCGCGGCGAACAGCGTGCTGCCGTTGATCGGGTCGTGGTTCGTGTAGTGCCCGCCCGCGGTCAGCGCGTTCCACGAGCTCGTGTCGGGCTGCTGGTCCCAGTCAATCACAAGCCCCGAGCACACACCCACGACCAGCCCCGAGCCCTGCTCGACCGCAACAAACTGCCCCTGCGGGAACACCGACAGATGCGACTGGAGATACTCGTCGTCCCACGGCGAGATATCCGGGTAGATCAGACCCGCGATCTCGCTCACCCCCGCAAAGTGCTCGGGCGCGAGACTGCGGATCACCACCCGCCGGCGCGGACGCTTCGGCCTCGCGGGCACCCCGGACCCGTCCGCGGTCGCGAGCTGCACCTCCTCGATGCGCGGCGGCTTCATGGCACGCCCGTCCCGGAGCGGGCGGACCGTCCCGTGCTGACGATTCCGCCGGAGCACATCCAGGGCAATCTCCCCGATCACCATCGTCTCCTGGTTCGCGATCCCCTCAGCGAGGATCCCGTCGCGTGCGAACGGGAAATCGCTCGGTGTCAGGATCGCCGCCTGCCCGTAGTTCAGCGAAACCGCGGGCACCATCGGGAGCGACCCGACGGTCGAGGAGTGGACCACAAACATCTGGTTCTCGATCGCCCGTGCCTGAGCGCAGTAGCGCACACGGAGAAACCCCTGGCGGTCGTCGGTATAGCTCGGGACCACCAGGATCACCGCCCCCGCCAGGGCCGCGGCCCGGCAGAGCTCGGGGAACTCGACATCGTAACAGATCGTGATCGCCACCCGTCCCATCGGGGTGTCAAAGAGCTTGAGTGTGTCACGCGGGCTGACACGCCAGGCCTCCTTCTCGAAACGGGTCATGTTGATCTTGCCCTGCGTTTCATGCGTCCCGTCCGGCGCGAAAAAATAGCTCTCGTTGTAGACCTTGTCGGGGTCGCTCGGGTCCGCGGTCGCGATGGAGCCCGCGACGATGTGTATGCCGCACTCGCGGGCGAGTGACTCGAAGACCTCCAGATAGTCCGGCACACGACGGGAAAGATCGCGGATCTGCTCGTCCATCGGACGCCGAATATCGCCCAGCGTGAGCAACTGCACGGTGAAATACTCAGGAAAAACAAGCAGATCAGCGTCATAATCCGCGGCCGTATGCACCAAGCCCGCGACCTGCTCACGGAACTCGGAAAAGTCACGGATCGGACGGACAAAGTACTGCAGCGCAGCGATGCGGGCTCGGTTCAAGCGTGGACCCCCAGAGTGGACGACTCAGATCTCGGCGTATTCTACACCGGACCGGGCCGTCCCCGGCTGGGTGGCTGGCCAGCCTCATACTTACGGCGTGTAGTCCACGCCGCTCAGCCCGCCACGCGTCCAGCGGTAACGAAGATCCAGCGGGGTCGGATCCCCCAGTCCGTAGAACGGGAGCGGGAATGTGTGCAGCGGGGTGTACTTCTGCGTCCAGGGCGTGTCCTTGACGGGGTGATAGGACGAGGAGCCTTCGCCGGACGGGCGATCGTTGATCGAACCATCGAACATCAGCTTGAGCGGGCGTGCCGCGTCGTAGGCATAGTGCGGGATCACCGTGGCGCGTCCGTTCGAAAGCGGATTGCGACGATCATACTCCTCGTGGATATACACCTTGTTCGCGGGGAACACCACCGAGCCGAGCGTGTTGCCCTGCGGCAGCGGGGTGCCGCTCGCTGTGGACATAAAGAGATTCATCGAATCTTCGATCGGTGCATACTGCACCTGATCGCCCTGCGCCAACCACGCGGTCGGCACGGTCGCGTAGCTCGATGCGAACGCCCAACGCTGACGCATGTTCTTCGATGCCCAGTACCCATCCTCCTCATAGCCACTCTGAATGATTTCTCCAGGAGCATACGGCACCGTGCTCCCCGCGTTGTAGTTCAGCTCATCCCGATGCCAGGTCAGCAGGTTGGTATCCATCGGGTCGACAAACATCTCGCCTGATGTTTTCGCACCGAGGTACGCCTGGAGAACCAGATGCACAAACCGTCGGTGCGGGATGCGTGCCGAGAAACCTAAAATCTTATACGGCCCCTTGAGCCGTCCGGTCATCTCCATGAGGATCGCCTGATTCTGGAGAGCCGCGGCCTCCTGGTCAGAAGTTGCCCGCTTGAAGTTCCCATCCGGCAAGAGGTACCAGACATACGGCTCCGTCCCGACCGGCCCACGCCATGTATAGGTCGGAATCCGATCAGCGTTGTCGCTGGCGTACATGCTCGTCCCGATGCCCTGGACATGCAGGTTGTTCGCGCTCAGCCGCGCCAGACGATCCCGCCACGCGCCGTTGAGCGTCGGCGCCGCAATCGCGCCCCCCACCACCACGATCGAGATCAGAACCGCGAGGTCGACCAATGAAAAACCGGGCCGACCAGAGTCGGACAAACGGTGTGCGGAGCGTGACATGCGAAACCCTCGGGAGGTGCGTGGATGATCGATCGTCCCATCGTGTATCCGTCCGCGGCAAGAGCCCGGTTCCCGATCAACGCATGGAATCAACCAAAGGAGCACCCAAAGCCCGAACACCCCCCCGGAAGATGCAGAGGAACCGGCTGATTGGGGCTACGCATCCATCGGCGCCTTGGCGCCGATGATCGAGATCCATCGCCCCCGCCCGCCCTCGACACCGTCGCACGCGGTCACCTCGTGCTCGGTGCGTTTGTCAAAGAACACCAGGTCGCCCGATGTGATCCCCAGATCACCAAAGCCCGAGATCACCCCGCCCCCGGGCGGGTGCATGAGCAGGTCCCCGCCATCGAAATCGATCCCCGGGGTCGTTAGTTGGAGCCAGCACTGGAGCATCGGCGTCGGGTGCTCGAAGGGGACATCCGTGTGTCTTGGGTACCCGTCCGAACCGTCCTCGTACTTCGTGATGATGTGCAGATCCCCATAGTTCTTTGCTCGATACACCGGTGTGTTGTTCCACACGGACTCGATCTCATCGCGCGAACGCATCACCATCGCGTGCACCTCGCCGTGGTAGGTGCCGGTCTCGTTGCACGGGAAGCAGTAGATCCGGTGCACCATGAACCGCTTCAACTCTTCGCTGTAGAGCCACGGCAGCACAAAGTCAGGCTGCTCCACGCTCGTCGGCTTCTCCTTGCTCCGCGGCGCGTGCGCAAAGAGCTCGTTCATCTCCGCGAAGTATCGCCCGAGCTGCTCCTCGTCGAGGAATCCCCTAACAACATGAGCCGTACGCGACGGATCGAGGATATCCCGGCGGGCCCTGTCCACATCGATCTTCATCTGTTCAAGCGTGCTCATCAGCAAACTCCTTCTTGCGCGCCACCGCCCACAGCGGGAACCACGGGCGGCGTTCGAGCCGTTCGATCGAGAAGCCCAGCCCCTCGACCAGGTCCACAAAGTCATCGGCGTACATCGGCAGGTCAAACCTGGGCGTCAGCGCATCGAAGCTCACCTGCAACTCCCGGGCGAGCATGGTCCGCCGGTCGAGCCCCGCCGTCATATGCGGCCCCTGGATCACCCACGGGCTCCAGCGGTGCGCGAAGTCCGCGCCCTTCTGCCCGAACTGCTTCGTGAGCCGAACGGTCCCCCACCTCAACACCGGACCGGCGAGCCTGAGCGTGTTCCAGAGCAGCGGTCTCGGCAATCGCGTCGTCAGCCAACGGTATTTGTACTTCGCGGAGCCAAGGAAATAGCTGCTCCGATGGTACGAGTGCGCGAACAGCAGCCCGCCGGGACGGACCATCCTCGCCGCCCGAGCGAGCGTTGCCGCGGGATGCGGCGTGTGCATCATCATCCGATGACAGACGACCAGATCGAAGCTCGACGCGGGGAACGGCAAACGGCTCGCGTCTGCACGCACAAAGCGCACCCGCGGATCGTCGATCACCCTCGCCGCCCGGAAGATCGACTCCGAGAGATCCACCGCGGTCACCGAGCCGATCCCGCGTGCGAGCAGATAGCTGGTGTCGTCGCCGAGCCCCGCGCCGATCTCCAGACACCGGAGCCCGGAGAGATCCCGCTCGTG
The DNA here is from genome assembly GCA_020427745.1 of Phycisphaerales bacterium. Lineage (GTDB taxonomy): Bacteria > Planctomycetota > Phycisphaerae > Phycisphaerales > UBA1924 > UBA1924. The sequence continues at coordinate 46,116 of JAGQOC010000076.1, forward strand.
AAACCCCGTCCGCAGATCCATCTCCGCGAAGTGCACACGCTGCATCTGTCCGTCGCGTGCGACCACGGCCCGCGTCTTGTTCCACTGATACCCAAAGCTCGCCGAGTAGTTCTCCGAGCGGATAAAATCCACCACGCCGTCCCGGAGGACCGCGGCCGTCCGCCCGTCCTGGTCCACGAGCGTGTCGCCAACCCAGCTAAGCGGGTTGCCGTCGGCGTCAGAAAACCCACTGCCCTGCGCAGCCTCGGGCCCGCAAGCTCTCGCGACGAGTTGGGTCATGCGCAGATTCTCTGTGGTTGCCGAGACATACCCAGATTTCGGCGATCCGATCGCCGGATCTTGCGATTTTCAGGGATGATCCGCCCAGAGTGGCACCGCCCAAAGATCGGCAACCAGTCTATGGCGTGTAGTCTTGGCCGAGCAGCCCGTTGAAAGTCCAGCGATAGTGCATATCCAACTCGGTACTCTCACCGAGCCCGGTCACCGGAATCGGGAAGGTGTCCAGCGGGATGTACCGCTGACGCCAGACAGTCGGCGCGGGGTAGTTGAGCGGGTTGGCGGCCGGGCGAGCTTGCCCGGTCTGTTCGGTGTTGATCGAGCCGTCGAACATCAGCTTCGCGGGCGCCGCAAAGCTATAGGCGAAGAACGAGTCGACGAAGGTCTCGCGATCGAACTCCTCGAACATATACACCTTCCGCGATGGGAACGCGACCTCGGTCATCATCCGACCATTGGAGAGGGAAGGCGTGAGATTCGATGATGTGGTGTAAAAATTTGTCGTCTCGGAGATCGGTCCATAAGTATCCGGCATCCGTGGCGCCCACGCCGCGGGAACCGTTTCGTAGCTCGTTGTAAATGCCCAACGCTGGAGAATCGCGGGCTCCGACCAGCTTGATGACTGGTCGTATCCAAACGGCGGGGATCCATTGGCATACGGAACCGAACTCCCGCTGTGGTAGTCGTGCGGATGGCGTTGCCAGAAAATCAGGTTCGCGTCGGCCGGATCTGCCCAGATAAACGGCCGGATCGACGGACCCATGAAATCCCAGAGCGGGAGATGCGCATATCTGCGATGCGCCAGATGTGAGGTCAATCTCCGAATACCATCGTTTTGCAGCGCGATCCGCCCGGTCATCCGCATCAGGATTTCCTGGTTCTGAAACCCAGCCGCCTCTTGATCCGAGATGGGCGTATAGATATTCCCATTGGGCATGGTGTACGACACACCGGCCTCCCACGAATAGGTCGGGATCCGGTCGCTGTTGACCGCCGAATACATCGCCGCTCCCTGCCCGATGATCCCGAGGTTCCGCTCGCTGGTCGTCGCAAACTTCTGTTTCTTGGCAATATTCAGCGTCGGCGCAGCCACCGCGGCGACCGTCGCGCAGACCACCACCAACGCCGCGAGATCGACCAGTGTGAACCCCCGCTTGGCGCTCGTTTCCGGGCTCTGTTCGCTTGTGTTCATCGTCCCCTCCTCGCATTCCAGAGCCTGACCCCGCGAGGATACCACGGAATCCCCCGAAGCCGCCGTGTCGGCTCAGAAAACCCGCAAAAATCACCCGGGTCCTGCTCGGGCGGATTTCTACGGAATTCCGGGCGGTTTGGTCGATGGTTTGCTGTTATGGCTACATCCGTCCGCAAGAACAAGTCGTCCCGTCCGTATCGCGTCAAGGACCGCCAGGATCCGCCTTCCGAGGGGCGTGTGCTCGCCGCGCGGGTGGGGTGGATCACGCTCGGGCTCCTCTGGGTGTTCCTGCTCGCCGGCTTGGTGAGCTTCAACGCCGCCGATGCGCCGTCCCACGCCGTCTGGCCGCACAACGCGCGGACGGCGAACTGGACCGGGCCGATCGGCGCGCATGTCGCCTACGCGCTGCTCCGGCTCTTCGGGCTCGGGATCGTCGTGCCCATGCTCTTCACCGGCGTCCTGCTCACGCTCCGCATCATCGGGCGACCGATGACCCAGCCGATCGTCCGCGTGTTCGGCGCACTCGTCCTGACCGCCGCCGTGTGCGTCGCGCTCAACGCGCTCTTCCCGAGCGCCGGCTCGCTCCCCGGTCTCCTCGGGGGCACGATCGGATTCGTCGGCGCGGGCGAGATGCTCCCGCGCTTCGCCATGGGCGGCACCATGCTCTGGGTCGTGCTCTTCGCCGCGATCGGGCTCCTCGTCACCTGCGACCGCTACCTCTGGACCGTGCCGCTGGCGATCTGGGAACGCATCACCCCCGCGCTGGCGCACACCCGCGTCGCCGCATCCGGGATCGCGGGGATGGCGGGCACCACCGCCTCGCGAGTCAACGCGTCGACCGATATCGCAACCGAGCGTTCACGCAAAGCCGGCTCAGGGTTGCTCGCCGGGCTCACCGGGATGCTCCGCAAAGCCAAGCCCGTCCGCTATGTCCGCGTCAACGACATCGACAACGAGCTCGTCGCGGTCGACCGCATCGAGGAGCCAAAGCCCGCCCGGGCCCCCAAGCCCAAGCGTGTTGTGCGACCTGTCCCGCAGCCCGTCGATGAGGACGAGTACGAGGACGACGAAGAGGTCGGCGCCCCGCAGGTCTTCGACCGCGAGGATCTCAAGGCCAAAATCGCCAAGCTCCCCGTCCGCTTCGCCCAAGCAAACAAAGAAAAAGCGACCGAGGAGGACCTCGCCGAGTTCCAGAACGCGATGGACCTCAAGGGCTACAAGTTCCCAGGGCTCGATCTGCTCGAGGAGCCCGAGGAGGGCTTCAACGAGAAGCTCGAATCGCTCGTCCGCGGGCAGGCCGAAGCACTCGAGGGCTCGCTGCAGGAATACAAGATCAACGGCGAGGTCGTCGACATCGAGTCCGGGCCCGCGATCACGCTCTACCACATCCGGCTCGCACCCGGGACCAAGGTCGCGCAGATCAACGCGATCGAGAGCGACCTCGCTCGTTCGCTCAAGGCCGTCAACATCCGCGTTGTCGCGAACATGGAAGGACGCGACACGATCGGCGTCGAAGTCCCCAACCCGACCAAGGAGCGTGTGCGTCTCAAAGAACTCATGAGCAACCGCGACCGTTTCGGGTCCATGAAGCTCCCGATGTTCCTCGGCAAGGACGCCGCGGGCGAGCCGCTGATCTCCGATCTGACCAAGATGCCGCACATGCTCATCGCGGGCACAACCGGCTCGGGCAAATCGGTGTGCATGAACACCATCATCATGTCGTTCCTCTACACCAAACGCCCCGACGAACTCAAGCTCGTGCTCGTGGATCCCAAGATGGTCGAGATGTCGCAGTTCAAGGACATCCCGCACCTCATGTGCCCCGTCGTCACCGAGATGCCCAAGGCCGCGGCGATCCTCGAGTGGGCCGTCACCAAGATGGACGAACGCTACGAGCTGCTCGCCGACGCGGGCTGCCGCGACATCGCGGGCTATAACGAGCTGGAGTGGGACGAGCTCAAGGACCGACTCGAGATCGAGACCGACGAGCAGGCGATGCGCATCCCGAAAAAGCTCCCCTACATGGTCTTCATCATCGACGAGCTCGCCGACCTTATGATGACCAACAAGGAGGTCGAGGGCTCGATCATCCGCATCGCCCAGAAGGCCCGCGCGGTCGGCATCCACCTCATCCTCGCAACGCAGCGTCCGCAGGCCAATGTCGTCACCGGGCTCATCAAGTCCAACATGCCCTGCCGAATCGCGTTCAAGGTCGCATCGGGCATGGACTCACGCATCGTCCTCGACCAGAAGGGCGGCGAGCTCCTGCTCGGACAGGGCGACATGCTGCACCTGTCCCCGAGCAGCCACGAGCTCAGCCGCGCGCAGGGAACGCTCGTCGACGACAAGGAGATCCGACGCGTCGTCAAGTTCCTCAAGACCATCTCGACGCAGAACTTCGAACGCTCGCTCGTCCAGCTCAAGGGTGACCAGGACGGCGACGAGGAACGGTTGTACCTCTCCGAGAACAACTCGTCCGCGTCCCTCAAGGCCGCCCAGGAGGACCCGCTGTTCGACCGCGCGGTCGAGATCGTGCTGGAAACCAAGCGTGGATCCGTCTCGCTGCTCCAGCGCCGGCTCGCGATCGGGTACACCCGCGCCTCACGCCTGATCGACCTCATGGGCATCGCCGGGATCATCTCCGATCACAAGGGATCGGTCGCCCGCGATGTCAAGATCTCCATCGAGGAGTGGGAAGCGATGAAGGAGCTCGTCGCCGAGGAAGCCGCCCGTGTCCAACGCGGCGGCGACCCCGATGACCCGCACCAGGAGCTCATGTTCGCAACCGAAACCGAGAGCACCGAGGATCCGGACACGGACGAGTACAGCGACGATGTCGCCGACGCACCCTTCGTTGCCGACGAGCCCAACGCCGCCGTCGAGGTCCACGCCCACGCGCTCGATGAGGAGGAGGAAGAAGAGGAATACGAGGACGAAGAGGTTGAGGACGAGATCGACGAAGACGAAGAAGAGTACGAGGATGAAGACGAAGAAGATGATGAGGAAGAGGATGACGAGGAGGAAGAGTACGAAGAAGAGGTGATCGAGTATGTCGACGAGGACGGCAACCCGATCTCCGAGGAAGACCTCGCCGACTACGAAACGGAAGATGAAGACGAGGAAGACGAAGAGGAAGACGAGGACGAGTACGAGTACGAAGAGGAAGACGAATACGAGGACGAGGAAGAAGAAGCAGAGGCAGCCCCCCGCTGACCCGATGCAGCCCAGCAACCCCCTCTCAACCCGGCGATGCCGGGTTTTTCAATCCCCGCGCCGCCCGCGCCCGAGAAACCCGCAACCCCCGAATCCCAAGGACCTAGAATCCAATGCGTCCAGGAGGAACGCCGGGCGCACCACGAAAGGAAACACCCATGCAGGTACGGATCACCCGAGCACACACCGCCCTCGTCTTCGCGGGCATCACAACCCTCACACTCCCCGCGATCGCAGGCACACCCGCCGCGATCGATCGTGTCCCCACGGACGCGCCCGTTGTCTTCGGGATCAACAATGTCCGCTCATTGCTCGCGGATATCGACCAGTTCAACCTCATGCTCGGCGAGGACGCCAACGCGGAAATGATGATGGGGGTCATGATGATCCGCGGCATGGAGGGGCTCAACCTCGACGGCTCCGCCGCGTTCGTCGTCTACCCCGACATGGAGGACGACCACGCAAACCTCGGCGAGGATGACGATGACGATCACGACAACGGAGACGACGAGGGCGAAGACCACGACGAGCCCACGATGATCGCGATCGTCCCCGTCTCCGATTTCGCGGCACTCACCCACGGACGCGAGCCCGTCAACGGGCTCGTCAGCTACCCCCTCCCGGAGGACCAGACCGGCTACTTCCGCGACATCGGCGACGGATTCGCGCTCTTCGGCAACGATCCCGAGGCCGTCCTCGGGTTCGACGGCTCCAAGGGGCGCATGAAAGCAAACAACACCCTCATCGGGCAGGCCGGGCAGGGCATCGCGGGCGACTCGGACATCTTCATGTATGTCAACCTCGCCGAGATGGGCGACGAGATCCAGCAGGCCAGGGAGGGCATGGAAGAACAAGGCCAGATGATCGGCGCGATGGGCGGACCCCAGGCCGCGCAGGGCTTCGGCTCATTCCTCAGCGCCTTTGATTCAATCGTCGAAGACGGGCAGGCGTTCATCACTGGCGTGAACTTCGACGCCACCGCGGGCGTCGCCTTCGATGTCGGTGTCCAGTTCAAACCCATGACCAAGAGCGAGGGCTATCTCCACAACGCCAGCGCCAACGCACGCCAGTACCTCAACCACATCCCGTCGGGCGAGTACTTCCTCGCGGGCGCTATGGACTTCTCGGGCAAGGGCGTCCAGCATCTCCTCAGCGATTTCATGGACCAGGCAGAGAAACAGGACACCCAGGGTATGCTCAAGGGGCTCAATCTCCTGGGCATGGCCAAGAACGCCAAGGGCGGGGCACAGGTTCTCGGTGCCTCCAACCCCATGGGCATGACCGGGCTGCTCACCAATCTCTACGCCTACTACGAGTCGAACGACAACGATGCGATGATCGACTCGCTCGCCGGGATCTACAAGTCCGCCGACGGCATCGACGCGGAGGGCGTCTCCATCAGCTCCTCGTTCGATGAAAAGGGCACCGATATCGCCGGCACCACCGCACACGCCTACAAAGTGCGTTTCGCCACGGAGCAGCAGGACATGGGCGGGATGATGAACCCGCAGATGATCAGCCAGATCATGTTCGGGCCCAACCTCGGACCAGCGGGCTACATCGGCGAAGCGGGCGGCGGCATCATCCAGACCCACACCACCGACCAGAACGCCTACACCCGAGCCGTCCAAGCCGCACAGGGCAAGAACACCCTCGGTGCCCTCGATCTCGTCGAACAGTCCGCGTCCCACCTCCAGGACCACACCGTCCTCGAGTTCTACTTTGGCGCCGACCACACCCTCAACACCGTCGGGCCCATGCTCATGATGTTCGGCGTCGTCCCCGAGTTCGAGCAGCTCGCCCCCCATGCCCCGATCGCGATGGGATTCACCGCCGACGGCGGCGGCGCCACCATGCGGACATGGGTCCCCATGCAGGTCATCGGAAGCATCATGGAACTCGTCCCCGAAGAAGCCATGAACTCCATCAACGGCGGCGGAGACGACGACGAGATGGACTTCTGATTTCAACCAACCCCTCCCCATATCATCCGGGACGATGACCAACAGCACCCCGGATATCTGGAAACCATCACCCACACGGGCGGTCCACGCGGACCGCCCGTGTCTTTTGGCGATCCTCAACCGCACGCCGGACTCCTTCTCCGACGGCGGCGAACTCGACACCCTCGAACGCGTTGTCCGCCGCGCAACAACCGCGATCGAGCAGGGCGCCGACATGCTCGACATCGGTGGAGAATCCACCCGCCCCGGTGCACAACGCATCGACGCCGACGAACAGATCCGCCGGGTGGTCCCCGCGATCCGCGCAATCCGAGACGCGGGCATCAATTGCCCGATCACCATCGACACCACCCTCCGGCGTGTCGCCGAATCAGCCCTCGACGCGGGCACCGACGCGATCAACGATGTCTCCGCCGGCACCGAGGACGACGGGATGCTCACGCTCGCGGGTGAACGCTCCTGCGGCATCATCCTCATGCACCGCCTCTCGCCCCCCGACAAGGACTCCTTCTCCGACCAGTACACCTCCGAGCCCGCGTATCGCGATGTCGTCAACGATGTGCTCAACTATCTCAGAGACCGCGCAAACGCCGCCATCGACCGGGGGATTGATCCCCAATCGATCATGCTCGACCCGGGTCTCGGGTTCGGCAAATCAGTCGGGCAGAACCTCGCCCTGATCCGGGGAACGGATCGCCTCTGCACGCTCGGGTTCCCCGTGTTCAGCGCCCTGAGCCGAAAGAGCTTCGTCGGGCGGATCGCACTCGGGCGTGATTCCGAGCCCGGCGAGCGGGTCGCGGGCTCGATCGCGTGCTCGGTATTGCATCTGGTCGCGGGCGCCCGGTTCTTCCGCGTGCACGATGTCGCCGAGCACCGTCAGTCGCTGGACGCGGCTTGGGCGGCGCTCTCAGCCCCCGAAGTCGGGGCGGATTGAGCGGGTTTTTGACCCGGAGCGACCTATGATTGACCCCGCGGCACGCCGCACAATCAACCCCATCGATCAGGAAGGATCCAACCCATGGCAGGTGCGAATACACTCGAGTTCACGGACGCAAACTTTGACGCCGAGGTCATCAACTCCGACACCCCCGTGCTGGTGGACTTCTGGGCCGAGTGGTGCATGCCGTGCAAGTCACTCGCCCCGACCATCGACGCCGTCGCCGACGAGTTCGCGGGCAAGGCCAAGGTCGGCAAGGTCGATATCGAGGCCGCTCGCGACATCGCCATGAAGTACAACATCGGCGCGATCCCCACCGTGCTGATCTTCAAGGGCGGGGAGATGGCCAAGCAGTTCGTCGGGCTCACGAGCAAAGACGACCTCGCCAGCGCACTCAACGAACTGAGCTAACCACACAACACACCACTTTTCATACCAAAGGACATCTCCATGAGCACCAGCACCACACCACTCCGCTGCGGAGCCGTCGGCGTCGGCAGGATGGGACAGCACCACGCCCGCGTCTACGCAGAAATGGAGGGCGTCGAACTCGTCGGCGTCGTGGACGCGAACTTCGAGCGTGCCCAGGAGATTGCAACAAAGTTCGGCACCACCGCCTACCGCACAGAGGAAGAGCTCCTCGCTGCGGGTGTCCAGGCAGTCTCGATCGCGGTGCCCACGACCTTCCACAAGAAGTCCGCGGCCCCCTTCCTCAACGCCGGCGTCGCGTGCCTGATCGAAAAGCCCCTCGCCCAGAACGCCGAGGAAGCCGAAGCCATCAAAAAAATGGCCGAGGAATCCGGCGCGTGTCTTATGGTCGGGCACATCGAACGCTTCAACCCCATCATGCGCGCGATGCAGCAGGCAACCGAGCACTCCGGCGACCCCATCACGCCCCGCTTCATCGAGGTCCACCGCGTCAGCCCCATGACCTTCCGCTCGATCGATATCGGCGTCGTCATGGACATGATGATCCACGACCTCGATGTCGTCCTCATGCTCATGGGTGGACGCGAGCCCGACGAGATCCAGGCCTCCGGCGTCGCCGTCGTCTCGGAGTTCGAGGACCTCTGCAACGCCCGACTCGTCTGGAACATCCCCGAGAACGAGGGAGGCGGGCAGTGCGTCGCCAACATCACCGCCGGGCGTCTGGCCATGAAGACCGAGCGTGTCACCCGGATCACCGGGCCCAACGGCTACATCAAGATCGACTACGCCGCGAAAAAGGGCACCATCATCCGACGCACCGCCAACGAGATCCAGATGCGAGAGGTCCGCGAGCAGCTCCGCACGGGCGAGGACCTCACCTCGCTCGACTGGACCGAGCTGGTCAACATCGAGCCATTGGAGATCGATTCCGGGGAACCCATCGTCAAGGAGATCGAGGCGTTCCTCGAAGCCGTCCGCACGGGCAACCAGCCCGCGATCGACGCAACGGCGGGGTTCGTCAATGTCCGCACCGCCGAGCGGATCGTCCAAGCGATCGAGCACTCCCTCGGCTCGCACGCGGCCGCCACCCTTTCCTGACGCTGTTCGGGCCCCGATCGCATGATCTTCACCAGAATTCACCCCGGGAACTTGCGGAATGCCTTGGCAATGCGCCCGATATCCCTACACTGAACACCCGCCGGGCGTGTGTTGCGTCCGTGCATCGTTTTCCTCATTGTTGTGTTTCCCCTGGACCCTGAACCCATGACCGATACCCCCGCACCGAACTCTGCACCCGAACTCGACGCCACCACCCAGGCGGAGATCGAAGCCGCCATGAGCGAGCTCGCCGAAGCGGGCGCCGCCGACGCCGATGCCGGATCGACCAAGAAGATCCGAGGCCCCCGCGTCGTCCGGGGCGGACGCGAGCACCGCACCGGGACCGTCGTCTCCGTCGGTGCCTCCGATGTCTTCGTCGAGTTCGGGCCCAAGGAACTCGGTGTCGTTGACTCCCAGCAGTTCAAGGGTTCGCTCCCCACCGTCGGCGAGCCCCTCGAGGTCGTCATCCAACGCTACGAAGCGACCGAGAGCCTCTATGTCTGCTCGCTCCCCGGCGCGGTCCAGAAGGCCGACTGGGAAATGCTCGAGCAGGGACAGGTTGTCGAGGCCCGCGTCACCGGCGTGAACAAGGGCGGGCTCGAGCTCGAGGTCGCCAACCA
>JAGQOC010000077.1 GCA_020427745.1 Phycisphaerales bacterium
TACTCCCATTTCTGCAGGTCCCGCGCCGACCAGTCGTTGAGGATGCACATCCCCAGGATGTGATCTTCCGCGTCGTGGATGGAGATGGATTCGCCGAGCGCGTTGCCGCGCCCGATGATCGCGCCCATCTCCATCTCGTAGTCGAGCAGCTTGCAAGGACCGAACTGCGGCGATCCACCGTCTTCTGCCGGCGCCTGCTGACCGATCGGTCGCTTGATCGATGTGCCGGACGGAACGATCGACGATGCACGCCCGTGATACCCGATCGGGATGTGCTTGTAGTTGGGGAGGAGCGGGTTGTCCGGACGGAACATCGAGCCGACATTGGTTGCGTGGTTGATCGAGGCGTAGAAGTCGGTGTAGTCGCCAATCAGATCAACTGGAGATTCGAACTCGACCTCTGAAAGTGGTTGCATGGCTTCAGCTCTAACCTCTTCATTGTCCCGAAGGTCTGGCGTATCAGCTGCAAAAAGATGAGAGAGTTGTCTGCGAATTTCTGGCCAACGAAGTAGCTCGCCCGTAGGACCCCCTAGGAGATTTTCAAAGTGCCATAGGTACACACAATCTTCATTCTCATCCTCATTTGGATTGACTTTGAGGAGACCAGCGCTCTCAAGTACAGTCAGGTCGACTGCTTGATCTCCGATGATTGTCATGTAAGAGCCGCTATATGCCAACGGCAGATTCTGAATCGGGAAATCCGTCTCCGGATCGTTCGCGCTCTCCACCCAGGACTTCAGGTTCGGGTCGTGTGTCTCGTCAATCGCGTATGGCATCATCCATCTCCATCAGTAGCACTCGAGAACATCAGAGCTCGACATCCTGCATGTCTATCCTATCCGGCTCGGGCTCCAGATCACGCTCCGTCGGCGGCGTCGGCTTGTTGAGCAGCATCGTCGCGAAAAACAGTGGCACGCACCACACCGCAAACCCGATCAGCACCGGGCCGAAATCCTCGCCCGCACGCTCGTACCAGAACCCCGCGAGGAACGGCGCGATCCCGGTGGCCGCGACGCCAAAGGTCGTCATGAACCCGCGGATCGATCCGTGGTGGGTGCGTCCGAAGTACCGCGCGACGGCCGGCCCGCTGACCGCGACCGAGAACGCCATCCCGATGCCGAAGAGCACCATGCCGAGCGTCATCGTGCCAACAACTTCCTCCGCGTCGACCCGCCCGGTCGCGCCTCGCCAGCAGACGAGCGATCCCGCGAGCATAAACGCCGGAGCGATCGGGAGCAGGAACCTCGGTCGGAACTTGTCGGCCATCCACCCGACGCAGAGCAGCCCGATCCCGAACGCCATCGCCCACGCCTGGTTCGCGCTCGCGGCCTGGTCCTCGGTGCCCGCCGCTCCACCGCGTTCGATCATCGTCTGCATGTGGAACAACAGGGCCGTCCCGATGCACCCGCTCGTGCATCCGACGGTGAGTAGGATCCAGAAGGGGAGCGTCGCCCGCGCCTGCGCCGCGGTGAACGCGGGGTCGTTGGCGGGCGGCCTCCCGCCGTGCATGACATCGTGCGTCGCGTGCTCGTGGTCGTCGCCATCAAGGAACTGCCCGATATCCTCGGGCTTGTTGCGGAACAGAAACACGATCGCCGGCATCGTGCACACAAACACACCGAGCGCCAGGAGCATGAGCGATTTCGTTGCGCCGTAGTTCGTGATCATCCACGCGACGGGTTTGGGGAGGATCGCCGACCCCGCGGCGAACCCACCGACCGTCAGCACCGAGTGGGCAACGCCGAGCCTGCGCTCGAACCACATCGCGATCGTGTGCCCGCTGAGCATCCCGAGCGAGCCCTGCCCGAGAAAGCGGATCAGGAAGAACCCGAACCCGAGCAGGATCGCGTGCGAAGCGATGGTCAGGAACATCAACGCGAGTGTGTACGCCACGACAATCGTTCCCGCGACGACACGGATCCCGAACCGGTCCGCGGCCCTGCCCACCCACGACAGCGGCACCGCCGCCACGAGCGTCCCGATCGTGTACGCGAGGCTGAGGTCCGCGACACTCAGCCCGAGCTTCTCGCGGTACGACGCGTTGAACAGCGAGACGATCACCGTCTGCGAGGGCATCGTCGCAAGCGCCAGCAGCACGGCGACGCCCAGCATCACCCATCCGTAAAAGAACCGTTGTTTTCGCACACAATCGCTTTCAGAGGAGCCCGAGGGCCTTGAGATCGTCACGGGGCTCGTCGAACGAGCAACTCCCGTAGCTCGTCGCGAACGACTCACGCGCATGGGCGAGGTGGCTCGTCGAGACCGTGTGCTCGCGCCAGCGGATGCCGTCGTTGCTGAACACGAAGGCCTCGGGGTTTGTTTCGTTCAGGATCGCCACAACCGTTTCTTCTTTCGGACTCTTTGATGCACGCACAAACGCCGATGCGAAGAACACATTGACAAACCCGTGCATCACGCCCCGCGGAGAATCGTCCTCGTAGGTCAGGTTATGCTCCGCGCGGATCGGGTGGTGCAGCCCCGCGGTGCACTTGAACGCCACCCCCGCGGCCTTGCACGCGAGGATAAACCTCGCGATGTCGGCGCTGCTCGGGAACATCGATTGCTCGACCCCGCCGCAGCGGATTTTCGCGATCGCGTCGCCCCCGCTGAGCGCCGCGATGAAACCGCGTGGATCACCATCGATAATGACGCTTGGGGGGATCTCGAACGCGACATCGATCGCCTCGGGGATGTGCGCGAGCGCCTCGTCGATGCCGTCGACATCGTCGATCTTTATCTCGATCGCATCGACCATCGCGAGCCCGTTGATCTCTTTGTCATGATGCTCGTTGAACGCATAGATCGCGTCGAGATTCTCCTGCAGGTCCCCGACGATGATCGCGCTGAGCTGCCACGGATCAATATCATCGGCGTGCTCGCGGTACCCGCTCGTCGCGTGTGTGCCCGGGAGCAGCACCGACGCCTTCTCCGTGAACTCCTTGAGTCTGGGGACCGGGCAGATGAATCTCGCGAGAAAATCAGCATGCTCACCGCGGAGGTACCGCGCGTAGTTCTCCGTCGCTTCGCCCATCGGGAGCTTGCTCGGCGGGAAAAGCCCCGCGTAGTCGATCAGCCCGGTCATCAGCGTGCGCACAGAATCAAGCATCGGTGCCGTGGTCATCTCGCTCCTCCGTTCTCTACCCGCTCACCCTCGTTCATCATTGGCTCCCAGCGTTCCATCGCGTCCATAGGCCGGTGCTGCGGATCGAAAAAGTCGACCAACGCCCGCCCGAACAACGCATGCCTTCGGCTGTTGTGTATCCCACCCTCGCAGTGCCCACAGGGCACGACAAAGCGCCACTTGCGCCCGGGCCCGGAATCGATCGCGTTGTACACCGCCGCGGCTGCGGGCGCCGGCACGACGCTGTCGCGCGTCGCGAGCATCGCCAGCGTCGGGATCCGCACATGCGCCGCGTGGACCGCCGAATCACACAGGCGCACGCGATCGACCAGCTCGGCAGCTCGGTCGGCGTGTGCCCCGATGACCCGACGGATATCCAGCGTCGTCCCCGTGCACTCCTGGTGCAGACGCCATCGCCAATCGCCCAGCGAGGGCAACGCGATCGCGAGCCGGTCGATGATTGTCTCGCCCGGCAGACGCCCCATCAACAACGCCGAGGCGATGGTCGCGATCCCGCCCCCGAGCGATTCGCCGTGCATCCACACGCCGGCGCTTGTAAGTTCCGGATCGATCTCCAGCCGGACCCCGCCGCGACGGAGGAGGATGTTCCGCATGATACGGACGCCGTTGCAGACATCCGCGATCGCGTGCGGCAGGATCCATTCCGACGCGTCCGCTGCCGCGAACCCGCGCCCGATCCACCCCGCCCCGGATTCATCGGGCAGTGTCTGGTCCCCGATCCCGAGCTGTGATCCTGGGTATCCACGCAGCCGCAGCTCGAGCACCGCAACACCGTTGTCCGCGAGCGATCTCCAGCGATGTGCCGCGCTCCCCAGGGTCGGCGGGTTGGTGTACCCGTGCGTGGTTACGAGTGCCCCGCGGACGCGTGCGCCGTCGTGCGGTATCACCAGCGAGCAGCCGATGCGCACGCCCCCGATGGATTCGAAGTCGTGCGTCGCCGACGGATCAGACGGGTCGTGTGTAGTGCGTTCGCGGAGGACAGGCGACCCGAGAACCAGCCGCTCGTACCAACGCTTCCAGAACCCAGAATGGTCGGAGCTCTTCACGGGATCGCACACATGCGCCATCGTGCGCACGGCGCTCATCCCGAAATCATCCGGTTCGGTCATCGCGCACCGTCCAAATCAGGGCTGGCTCGGGTCGTAGTCCTTGAACTCGTTGCTCTCCATCTCCGCGAAGATCTTCTCGCGTTCCGCCTCGTACGCCCAGTGCAGCGCCAGGAGATCGAGCTTCGCGAGCCAGAGTTGGCTGCTCGGGCGGTCCTCGCCCTCGCGCTGTGGCCCACGCTGCGCGGTCCACATCATGTACCTCCCGTCCGGGCTGAACGCCGGGAGTCCATCGAACCCGCGTGCGTTGGTCACCCGCATACGGGGAGTCTGCTCCACCGGGTAGTCACCCGAAGCATCCACGCAGTAGATCTCGTAGTTTCCGTGCCCTTGCTCGCTCGTTGCGTACAGCAGATAGCGTCCGTCGACGGTGAAGAACGGGCACCAGTTCACATGCTCGTTCTCCGTGATCGCGACCTCTTCCTTGATCCCCGTGATCGTGCCCTCGTCGTCGTATTGCAGGTATGACACAAAGATCTGAAGCAGCTGGTCGCCGTTGCGGTCCGAGCGATAGCAGATCGATTTCATGTCCGGCGAGAAGAACGGCCCGCCGTCGTAGCCCTCCGCCGTGACAAGCGGCGTGTGCTTGTCGAGCGTGTTGTCGTAGATCCAGATATCTCCGTTGCCCGAGCCCGGCTCGAGCCGCGTGTAGAGCACATAGCGCCCGTCGGGCGACCACGACGCCTCGGCGTCGTAGCCATCCCGCTCCCAGAGCGGCTTGAGCTCGCCCATTTTGAAGGTGAAATCGTTGATGTTGATCCCCTTGGGCTCGCCCTCATCCTTCTCGCGCGTCTCCTCCTTGACCGCGAGCCCGAAGGTCCCCTTCACGATCTCCATCTCGCGCGGGAACTGCCAGGAGTACTTCGAGGTCCCGCGTTGGAACCCCGCGACCTCTTCGGTTGCGGGGGCGGTGGTGGTGGTGCCGAACAGCACGGTGTTCCGCTCCGTGGGGTGGAACCAGCCGCAGGTGTTCGACGAGCCTTCCGGAGAGACTTTGGAGATAAGTACGATCCCGGTGATGTTCTTCTCCTTGTCGCGCTCGAGCTGCGCGACATACATCGAGTAGTACTGGTCGGGCTCCTCGCCGTTCTCCGGGATCTCGATCGCCTGGAAGATGATGTTCTTGCCGTCGGCGGAGAAGTAGCTCTCCCCGGCCTTGATGAACTGCTTCTCGCTCGTGAGCTGGAAGTGCCCCTCGAGGAACTGCTGCTCGTTCGTCTCCCAGTCCGCGTCCCATTCCGGGTTGGGGTTGAAGCTCACCGGCTCGTCGTCCGCGAACGCGATCCCCGAAGCGAGAAGGGGAAATGTGCAAAGTAGAGCGGCCAATGTCGTGCGTTTCATCAAGTTCCTCCTCGCGGGGGGTACACTCCTGCGTAATGGCTGATAATAGGTCTCAATACCCCATTTCGCGCGTGAAAACAGGGCCGATCCCGATCTTCACCTACGACCCCCCGGCGGGCGATCCCCCCGTGCTTTTCAGCGATGAGCACATCGTCGTCGTCGACAAGCCCGCCGGGCTGCTCACCGTGCCCGGCATCGCCCCCGAGAAACAGGACTGTCTCCGCTCACGCATCCTTGCGATGTTCCCGCACGCCGACGGACCCATGAGCTGCCACCGCCTGGATCTCTCGACCTCCGGTGTCATCGTCATGGGGCTCACCAAAGAAACCCACCGGAACCTCTCCATCCAGTTCGAGAACCGACGCACCGACAAGTCCTACACGGCCCTGCTCGAGGGGCATCTCGATTCCGACGAGGGCACGATCAACTGCCCCATGCGCAAGGACATGGATGTCCGCCCGCTGATGCTCGTTGACTACCACCAGGGCAAGCCCTCGGTCACGCACTACCGGGTGCTCGCACGAGAGAGCTACGACAGCCGCCCGGTGACGCGTGTCGAGCTTGTACCGCATACCGGGCGGACCCACCAGCTGCGTGTCCACGCGGCCCATCCAAGGGTCACGACCATCGGTTCGCCCTCGGGCGAAGAAACAATCGGGCTCGACGCGCCCATCGTCGGCGACGAGCTCTACGGCGTCCACGAAGAGCCCAACGCCCCACGCCTGATGCTCCACGCGACGACCCTGAGCATCCATCACCCGATCACGGGCGAGCGGATGTGTTTCAACGCGCCGGTCCCGTTCTGAATCAGTACACCATCGCCGGCAGGTGCGGCGCGGGCCAGCTGATCCCGGTTGATTCCATGATCTTGCGCATCTCGATGACATCATGCTCGCCGAACGCACCGCGTTCGTGCGAGTCGACATCCAGCACGCCGTAGCACCGCCGGTCCTCGCCGAACAGGGGCACCAGAACCTCCGAGCGGTCCCGCGGGTCGCAGGCGATGTAGTTCGCGCCGAGGTTGTGGACATCCGTGACGATGATCGGGCGCCCCTTGGTGTAGCACATCCCGCATGCGCCGTGGAGTTCGATCGGTGAGCACGCGGGTGAATCACGCGACGGGCCGAGCACGAGCAGCTCGTTGTCCGGGTCCTTCGTGTAGAACCCGACCCAGGAGACACCGAAGTCCTTGAAGAATCGCCAGAACGCGTCCGCGGCATCGCGCATGCGACGATGCCGATCCCCCGACACATGGTTCAGTGCCAGAGCGATCGGCTCGTACTCGCGTTCATACAAAGCCATTCAGTCGTGACCGAACGATCAGAGCGTCGCGTTGGTGAAGGGGAGGAGCCCGATGAAGCGTGCCCGCTTGATCGCCTGGGCGACCATCTTCTGCTGGCGTGCGTTGGTGCCGAGACGCTTGCGTCCGTAGATCTTCCCGTTGGGGGTCATCATCCGACGGAGGGTCTCGGTGTCCTTGTAGTCGACATACTCGATGCCCTTGCCGCTCTTCTTGGTCGCCTTGGGCGCGGGCCCGGCCTGGAATCGGTCCTGGTCACGGGAGGAGCTGCTGCGGGTGTTCATTCGGCTCATATCTTCGGTCCGCCTTGGTCTGGGTGGCCCAAGGTCGGCAAACGATGCCAGTGCCCCGGGCGACGGAAGTCAATTGTGGAGGGGAGTTTAGCCCCTCAATCCCTCGCCGTCGACCCCGCCGAAGCCCTCGTCGGCCGGTTTCTGGGCGGATTTCTGCCCGCACAGGGCGTCGAGCCCCAGTTTCCCGCCCCCACGCCAGATCAGGTACACCGCCGGGGCCAGAAGCACCACATCGCGTATGACCTGGCACCAGCCGACCGTGGAGGGGCAGACCACGCTCAGATCCCCGAAGCAGGAGCAGTCCGCCGGGACATCGTTGAAGATCACATGCAGCAACGCCGCCATGAACACCACGAGCATCAGCGCGACGACGGCCGCGGATGCCCGCGTCCACATCCCGAGGACCAGCAGCACGCCCGCGATCATCTCCACCCAAGGCATCGTGAACGCCGCGTTGATAATCAGGTGCTCGTGTGTCTTGGCGTCCAGGACCTTGAAGCCCTTGATCGCTTCCGCGAACGACTGGATATCACCCATCTTCGTCCATGCCGCGAGGCAGAACACGCCCCCGAGCCCAACGCGGAGCGGGAACTGGAGGAGCAAGGATTCGACCCACCGCTTGGCGCTCATGGCGATTCTCCGGTGATGGAGCCGTCGGCGTGTTCAACGGGCAGCCCCGCGTCCTCCCAGTCCACAAACCCGAGCCCGAGGATCCGGACATCCGTGAAGCCCATCCCGAGGCGCAGGATCGCGTTGCGGGTGTTGGTCGACGCGTCGCACTCGCCGCCCACGCAGTAGATCACCACCGGCAGGTCCGGCGGGATCGTCGCGAGCTCGTCGAGCCCCTCCTGAGTCCGGATCTTCTGGGCGGGGAGGAAGTACGCACCCGGGATGTGCGCCTCGTCGTATTCCTCCTGGATCCGCGCATCGACGAAGTACGCGCCGTCGTTGTAGAGCGCGAGCGCCTCGCGGAGCGTGATCGTCCCCTCGGGGCCGTGAATATCGAGCGGGTCGGTCTCCGCGCCGCCCGTATCCACCGGCTCAGCGGGCTTCGGGGCCACATCAGTCTCCCCCGGGTCCACGGGGTTCTTCGCGGGCAGGGCGGGGGCGTCGAAGCTGACCGGCTTGTGGATCATCGAGTGCCCGATCCCCGCGAGGGAGCCGAGCCCGATGATCGCAAGCACACGCGTTGCGGTGGTGCAGATATGCATGGACAATGGATCCGATCAGTTGCGCCGGAGCTGCCCGTACATCTGCACGGAGATCATCTCCTCGTCCTTCACATCGGTCGCGATATGGAGCTGGGCGTTGAATCGCGGCGCGACATTCACGACCTTGCCGGTCGCCCGGATGATCCAGTCGTTGCGGACCTCGGGGTCCACGGGCTCGAAGGTGTACTCCGCGTCGAGGGCGATGGTGTCGGAGACCGCGCTCTTGACCTCGAATGCCTCGCCCGACTTGGTGCGGAGATGGATCTCGTTGGTGAACATGTCGCCGACGGTCAGCCGCCCGAGGGTCATGCGGACCGGGGTCAGCTGCAGATCACCCAGCACGCGTCCGACGACCGGGACTGGGAAGATGGATTTCTCCTCGTCGTTTGTGCGCACGGTCAGCTCGGTGCGGTAGTTCTCGGGCTTGGCGTCCTCGGAGATCGTCACGCGGATGATCCAGTCGTACAGCGTGTCTTCGCCGTCCTTGACGGTGCCGTTCTCGATGACCTCGATGCCGAAGACCGAAGGATCGGTCGTGGTGACACGCGTGACCTTGAATCCCTCGAAGCGGCCCTGGACATGGACATCACGGGTCGAGCTGGAGCCCTTCTCGACCGGCGTGAACGCGATCTGCATGGGCTCGATAACCACCTGAGGCTTGACGAACGAGCGGACGATCAGTGTCTGCACGGCGTCCTCCTTCTGGTCCGTTGTGATCGTGATGTTCCGTGCGACCGCTCCGCGCTTGCCCTTGGGGTCGAAGACCACATGCAGCACGCCGCTCTCGCCGGGCGCATAGACGGTCTTCTCAAGATCTGTCGCGGTGCACCCGCACGCGGCTTTGACATTCACGATCTCCAGCGGGCCGGACCCCAGATTCCTGAAGGTGAAGTTCAGCTCGGGTGATTCGCTGTCGAGTACAACGCCGGTCTCGAGGGTTGTGTTTGCGAAGACAAGCCTGCCGAGCCCCTTCTCGGGGACTGTTTCCGGCTCCGCGTTGGCCGCCGGCTGGGCGGCCGGGGCGGCATCCTGGGCGATGGAGGAGGATGCGGCGAGCCCAAGCCCGAAGAGCCCGAGGGTACCGAAGATCATGCCGATTCTGCGTTGCTGGTTCATATCTGTCGTACCTCCAACCGTCCGGACGGGTTGCCGTCGGACGCGATTCCGTCGCGTAGTCCCGGGCACCGCCGGCCCGGATTTATTATTCATCAGGAATCGGTGATTGCCAAGCCGGACGCCCCTTCAACAGCGCAGAACCCGAGCATCCACCGTTTTCCCGCCCACACAACGCACAAATGGCCCCGGGATTTCATCCCCGGGGCCATTATTCCTTCGATTCAACCGTTCTCGGGCCCATTCACAAGAGCCCGCCCCGATTTACGGGCAACCGGCATTGAACACATCGAGGTACGCAAAGATATCGAAGATGTCGAACACATCGTCATCAACGAGGTCCGCTGCTTGGTCGCCGGCATTGAACAGGTCGAGGAACGCGAAGACATCGAAGATATCCAGCGTCCCGAACGGCTCAGCGAGATCCGCCGGGGAGCAGCCCGCGCTGACCTCGGTGCCGTAGATCCTGATCTGGTAGTCATCCCAGAACGGGACATCGCCCGCGCCGCGGTCGGAGATGTTCACGGACCAGTCGCCGCTGGACATCTCGTCCCAGCTGCGGTGGGTGGTGAAGATGTAGTTGACATAGTTGTCCTGCGAGTCTGAGCGATCGAACGCCATGAGCGATTCGGTCCCGTCCGGGCTGGTGAGGACAATCCGGAGATCGCCGACATAGGTGGTGTCAACATTCAGAATCAACTCGACGGACTCGACGCGGATGTCGTTGGCGATGTTCACCGAGCGGGTGAGCCCGGTGGTGTTGTTGTCCGGGATTGTCGCGTTGACGCTCTGGACGTCCGAATCGACCATGATCTCGGGTCCGACATTGACCCAGTCAGCCGCGAGCAGGACGGCCTGCTCGGCATCGATCGCGCCGAACCCATAGTTGAGGTTGATGTCGTGCCCCGCGCCGTTGGTGGTCCAGAGCCCGTTCTCGGTGTCGCACTTGCGTGCCGAGTTGATGAGCACATGCTGCACATCGCGGTAGGTGAGGGTGGGGTTCGCTTCGAGCATCAGTGCGACGGCGCCCGCGCCGAGCGGCGATGCCGACGAGGTCCCGCCGAAGCTCGAGGTGTACGAGCTCCCGCTCGTCGTGGTCCATGTCCCGCGGTTGTTGCCCGACGAGTGGGTGACAACGAGCATCGAGCTCCCTGTCTCGTTGTACCACGCGCGGGTGTCGAGGTCACCGACCGAGCCGATCGCGAGCGTGTAGCGGTGCGAGGCGTACGGGTCGTACTCGACATGGTCGCCCGTCCCGCCGTTGCCCGCGGCCCAGCAGAGGATCGTTCCCAGCCCGCCACGCCCGTTCTCCGCGGTGTTCTCGATCGCGGCGCGTTCGATGCTGGAGAGGTAGGTGATCGTGCCGTTGTCCGACGGGCCCCACGAGTTGCTCTTGATGTCATTGAGGTCGTTGCGGTACTCGAACGCGCCGGCGGTCTGCGAGTCGGACCCGTAGAGCTGCTTGGAGAGCCCCGCGAAGTACGCGAGCCCCGAGCCGCCCTGCCCGTTGTTCCCACGTGCGGCGGCGATGCCGGCGCAGCTCGTCGCGTGCGAGCTGGTAAACCCGCCCGACTGCGAAGCCGTCGCGTTGTAGTTGGGCGCGAGATCCGGGTGATCGGTCTGCAGCGCCCCCTCGAGGATGCCGACCGTGACGCCCGAGCCGGTGTAGCCCAGATCCCACGCGCCGTCGGCGTTGATGTCCGCGATCGTGACATCCGTGTTGCGCAGGTGCCACTGGTTGCTGAAGCTCGGGTCCGTCGGCGCACGCAGCGCACGCGGGCGGGTCATGTCCATCTCGACGCTCGTGAAGTCGCCGGTTGCTTTCAATGACTGCGCGAGCTCGAGCGCGGCGCGGACGCTCCCCGCGTCGACGATCGCGAAGCCGGGGACATTCTCATGCGCGTTGACGGCGACATTGCGGGTGTTGAGAACCTGCGCCTGCTGCACGCGCATCCGGATCAGCTCGAGATCGCTCGACTGCACCACGATGCGGCTGGTCAACTCGTAGCCCGGGGTCGGCGCGGGGATGGTGCCCTGCTTGTCCGCGAGGTCCGTGTTGATGCGCATCGCGGGGCTGCTTGGCGCGTCGAGGTTCTCGATAATGAAACGCTCGGAGCCGCGGACGGTCAGCACGCTGGCTTCCTGCGGGCTGGAGGCATCGAGGTTCTTGGCGGCTTGGTCCGCGGCAAGCGCCGAGCCCGACGCGAGCAGGATCAGCGCGATTGCGGCGCGGGTCGAGGACCTGTGGGAACGGATAGACATGGGGTGCTCCTCAGTTCTGGGTGGCTGGTGTTGTGGGCCCGGATCGGGTCTCGGGCGGGGGTGCCGAACGGCGAAAGATCGAGGCACGCACAGATCATGCCTCGCCCGTGTATACGGGCCACCAAATCGCCCGGATTCAGTGGATATGGACAAGATCACGAAAAACCCCGGCGAGGGGGAGACCACGCCGGGGCATTATTCGGACATAAAAATCTGATTATGGGCAGCCCGCGTTGAACAGGTCGAGGAACGCGAAGACATCGAACACATCCAACGAGCCGTCGTTTGTCATGTCCGCGATGCCCAGATCCCCGGCGTTGAAGGCGTCGAGATAGGCAAAGACATCGAAGACATCGAGCTCGCCGTCGCCGTTGAGATCCGCCTCCGAGGCGCACCCGCTGATAATCGCCGTGTAGGTCCGCGTGTCGGTGAGGTAGAGATCCCGGATGATGGGGTCGCGGACCCAGGGGGTGTTGTCGACCACCGTCACGCGGATCGAGTGCCCGCCGGGTGAGAGATTCAAAGAGCTGATATCCACCGTCTCGGCGCCGGAGAGCGGGAAGCTGATCGCGTCGTCGATCTCCCAGAAGACCGTCAGGTTGTGCCCGTTCGGGCGCATCGGGGTGACAAAGAGCGTGTCGCCGTTGTCGACGAAGACACCCGGATCGGACGCGTCGTCGATCGGCGAGACCTCACGGTAGATCTCGCGGATGAGTTTCTCGGCGCTGGGGAGATTGAACGGACGCCCGAGGTTCCGCATCATCGAGTTGTTTGACGGGCGGTAGATCCCTTGCTCGGAGTACACCGCGCCCTCGAAGGTCGAGGTGGGCCCATCGAAGCCGGCGATCGAGGTTCCCATCCAACGGAACCATTTTTTGGACTGTGCGAGCTGCTGGGATTCGGTCAGCTTCGATGCGTTCGCGTCGGAGGGCTCGCTGCCTGAGTACACGGTCGGCCCGCCGTAGGTGTACTCGTCGGCGAGATCACCCAGCGAGTGCCCGTTCTCGTGGATCGCGACATCAACCGCGGATCCGTTCGCGCCGGCGACCGTCCCGAGGTTGCTGCCCGGGTACCCCGCGCCGCCGTACTTGGAGGAGTTCGCGACCGCGAGCACCTGGTCGACATCGACGAGCCCGGTTGTGTGGCTGTAGGCCTTTGAGACATTGACAATCAGCAGGCGTTCGATCCCGTTGCCCCAGTACGCCATATCCAACGCGGTATCGCGGCTGATTCCCTGAACAGGATCGTTGTCCACGCCTGATTCGTTCGAGACCACCTCGACCTCGTGGATACGGAAGTAGGGCTCGTAGCTCGTGTACGGCTCGTAGCGGAAGAAGTCATCGACGATGTTGGCGACATGCTGGTGATAGGTCGCCATCTGCCCCGCGGTGTACCCATCGCCGACGAAGACGAGGTCGACCCGGTTGTCGCCGATCCCGCGGGCCTTGCCCCGGCTCTGCATCTCGATGACGGTGGGGGACATCGGCATCTGGACGATCTGCCCGGTCAGCTCGCCGTTCTCGCCGGGGTAGCACACATGCACACCCTCGGTGCGTGTCCCGTCGAGGTGGTCCGCGTGCGGCCCACGCTGAGGCTCCGCCGCACCGGCGACCGCCACGAGACCCATCGGAACCACCACACCCATCGCCCGCGCGATTTTCAACATATCAGACCCTTTCGGTATATCCACAGAACCAGAGAACCCGGCCCCGACTTCGAGAGCCCCCCGATACGGCCCGGTTTTCCAGGCGGTTGCACGGTCGTTCAGCATTCCAGCCGCTTGATCGCCCCACCGAGTGGGTTGCCGCTCCGCCACGCCGAGATCGCAGCGAGCACCGTCGGGGCATCTTTCGCCTCGCGGATCGCGTCTTTGAGCGGCCTGCAGTGCCCGCCGTTGATCCGCTTGCCGAGCAGGCTGATCCGCTGGCGGAACACATGCAGCGCGTGCGCCTCGTCGCGGTGCTCGACCATCCTTGCGAAGAAACGCTCGAGCATATCGAGCTTCTCTTCCTCGCTCGGGAGCACATCGCGGAGGTCCACGGCTTCTGGGTCTTGTCCGGATGCGACGCGCTGCTGCAGGGCCCATCCGACGCGGAAGAGCCACGGATCGCCGAACGAGCCGCGTCCGATCATTACGCCCGCGCAGTTGGTGTTCTTCATCATCGTGATGATGTCGATGGGGAGCTTGATGTCGCCGTTGCCGATGACGGGGACGCCGCCGTTGACTGTGCCGTCATACGCCCCGGTTTCTTCCGCGACCATCTCGACGACGCGTCGGATCCCGTCATGCGAGCACGAACCCTTAAACCGCTGCTCGGTGGTGCGCCCGTGGACGGTGATCATCGCGGCTCCGCGTTGGATGAGCCCGATCGCGAGCTTGCCCGCGACGCCGTTGTCCGCATCCTCCTGCGACCAGCCCAACCGCATCTTCGCGGTCAACGGCACATGCCCGGGCATCGCCTCGCGCACACGCTCGAACACACGGAAAGTCGAGCCGAGGTCGCACATGAGCTTCGATCCGCCGTCTTTCTTGGTGACCTTGTCGACGGGGCAGCCCATGTTGATGTCGACGACGGTCGCGCCGTGCTCGGCGCACCACTCGGCGCCCTTGGCGAGGATCTCGGCGTCCGAGCCGTAGAGCTGCATGCCGATGGGCTTGTCGAACTCGTTGGTCTGGGCGAGGTCTTTGGTTGTCTCCTTGCTCAGCAGCAATCCCTGCGGGCTCAGCAGGTCCGTGCACGCGAGCCCCACGCCCCCCAGCTCCCGGCAGGTCACACGCCACGCCAGCTCGCACCACCCCGCGATGGGCGCAAGCAGCAGATTCGATTCGAGCCGAACCGATCCGTCGGGGGCGCGCAGGATGAGCGGCGTTGCGAGCACACGCGATAATAGGTTTGCACCCATCCTCAGCCCGCGATGGAGGAGCGGTTCACCGTCAGCTCGGTTGTCTTGAAGTTCAGATCCCGGTACCTGCGGATGAAGATCCGCCCGGGCGCTTGCACAAACGCCTGCGAGAGGTACCACTGCGCCCTGGGACGATCGAGGGCCCCGGGCTCGGCTTCGACGAACGCGAGCGCGTCGCCGAGATCGTCGTGCATCACCGGCTGGAACATCACGCCGAGTTTATCGGGCCGATCGTCCTCGTCGCCCATCCCGCGGAGCCAGCCGCAGGAGAACGCTCGGCAACCATCCGGGCGATTCTCGTAGTCCGTGCAGCCGCAATCGGTGCTGGTCGGATCAGCGTGCGCACACCAGGTGTCGACCGGTTTGTTCATGGACGGGATCTCGGGCAGCATGCAGCAGAGCTTGCACGCCCCGCACGCCCGGGCCTGGTTGGTCGGTGTCGATCCCATCTTCCCCCGCCATCGGGGACCGGCGGGCGATCGGCAACCCATTTCTGGGGATGGGCGTCCAGGATTCACTTATTGGAACGCGCATTACCCACAACCCAACGAGCACGGAGAAACCGTGCACCCCGGGCGATCCGTGTAACCGGTCGTCGCGTCTTTATCGGGCACAAAGAACCCGCGGAACCGCGGGTTGAGTGGATGCGGTTGATGACGAGGCTCAGTCGCGGGACTGGAGCTTGGCGAGCAGGCGGAGGACCTCGATGTAGAGCCACACGAGCGTGACCATCAGCCCCCACGCGCCGACCCACTCCATGTACTTCGGTGCCCGGTTGGCGATCCCGGCCTCGATGTACTGGAAATCCAGCAGCAGGAACAGGGACGCGAGGATCACACAGAGCCCGGTGAACCCGATGCCGAATATGCCGGTGTCGGCGTACCCGTTCCACATGTTGATGCCGACAAAACGCAGAAGTATCAAGGCAAGTGCATAGATCATCAATCCCATCGTCGCGGTGATAATCACCTTACGCATAAACGCGCCGACGCGCAGCACGCCCGTCGCGTACCCGATCAGCATGCCCGCGGTGATCGCGAGTGTCGCGAGCATCGCCTGGATGACGAGCGAGACGGATGCGGCCCCGAGGAACTGCATCGGGATGAGGACGCTGACGACCCCGACGAACACGCCCTCCATCGCCGCGTGGATCGGCGCGATGAATGGCGAGGTTTTGGGTTTGAAGGCGATAATCAGCGAGAGCACCAGCCCACCGATCAGCGAGCCGATAAGCGCGGGCCAGATCCAGACTGGGATTGCAAAGCTCTGCCCCGAGGCCGCCGCGGTGATCGATTTGGCGAGCGGTGCGTACACCAGCATCGCGACCGTCGCGACGATAGACAGGAGGATCGCCGTCGCGGTGACGGTCCCGTTGAGGGTCATGACCTTGCCGCGGGCGAGGGCATCGTCGTGGGTCAGACGCTCATCGCGGGCCTGCTCGAAGACGCTCATCGCGGGGTTTCTGGATCTCAGCATGCTCATTTCGTGTTTCCTCTATTCGTCTCACGGCGCGTGCGTACCGGTTCATCCATTCTATCGGCGAGCGGACGGCGCAGCGTCCACCTCCCCGGTTGTTGGGAACCTCGCGTTCCGCGTTTCTGTTCCCAAATCCTGGGTCCTACGACGCGCACGGCGAGAAAGTTCAGATCTGGTCGTGCGTGTAGTTGGGCGATTCACGCGTGATCTTGATGTCGTGGGGGTGGTTCTCGACGACCGTGGCGCCCGAGACGCGGACGAACCTCGCCTCGCTGCGGAAGACATCGATCGTGGGGCACCCGCAGTACCCCATCGCGCTGCGCAGCCCGCCGACGAGCTGGTAGACAAACTCCGCGAGCGGTCCGCGGTAGGCAACGAGCCCCTCGACGCCCTCGGGGACGAACTTCTGGGTTGCTTTGCCGCGCGAATCGAGCTTGTCGGCCTGCCCGTAGCGGTCCGCGGACCCGACATTCATCGCGCCCTCCGAGCCCATCCCGCGGTACGACTTGTACCGCCGCCCGCCGGAGATCACGAGCTCGCCTGGGGACTCATCGAGCCCGGCGAACAGCGAGCCCATCATCACGGAGTCGGCGCCCGCGGCCATGGCCTTGGCGATGTCCCCGCTGAGGCGCACCCCGCCGTCGGCGATGACCGGGACATCCTGCCCGGTGCGCCGCACACCCTCGATCGCGTTCATGATCGCGGTGATCTGAGGCATACCGACACCCGTCACGACGCGCGTCGTGCAGATGGAGCCGGGACCGATTCCGACCTTGACGGCGTCCGCGCCCGCGAGCACAAGGTCGTGCGCCGCCTCCGCCGTCGCGATGTTCCCCGCGATGACATCGATCTTGTAGCGGGACTTGATTTCTTTGACCGTATCAAGCACGCCCTTGGAGTGCCCGTGTGCGGTGTCAACAACGAGGACATCGACCTCTGCCTCGATGAGCGCCTCGACACGGTCGTACTGCCCGGGCCCGACGGCCGCCCCGCAGCGGAGACGCCCACGCTGATCGACGCACGCACGCGGGAAGCGTGAGAGGCGTTCGAGATCGCGCATGGTGATGAGCCCGGCGAGGTTGCCGCCGCCGTCGACGAGCAGGAGTTTCTCGACCTTGTGCTGGTTAAGGAAGCCCTCGGCCTCGCTCAGCGTCGTGCCGGCGGGTGCGGTGACGAGGTTGTCCCTCGTCATCACCTCGCGGATCGGGGTCCGGTTGTCGTCGGCGAACTTCAGGTCCCGGCGCGTTAGGATCCCCAGGAGTTTTCCCTTGGACCGCAGGTCGCTCGCGCCGTCCTCGGTGATCGGGAACCCGGAGACATTGTGGGCGTGCATGAGCTCGATCGCGCGTCCGACGGTGTCGTTGGGACCGAGGGTGATCGGGTCGGTGATGACGCCATTGGCGGAGCGTTTGACCGTCGCGACCTCACGCGCCTGCGCCTCGATCGAGAGGTTTTTGTGGATAATCCCGATCCCGCCTTCTTGTGCGAGCGCGATCGCGGTGTCCGACTCGGTAACGGTGTCCATCGGGGCGGAGACCAGCGGGATGTTGATGGTGATGTTCCGGGTGAGGCGTGTCGAGGTGTCCGCGTCGCTGGGCAGGATCTCGGAACGCTGGGGGATCAGCAGCACATCGTCGAAGGTGATGCCCTCCATCACGATCTTGCGGGTGTGCAGATCAGCGGCGGCACTGGGTCGGGCATCGGATGAGAAAGTGGTGGTCTCCATGAGAGAGTATCGCAGGGTGGTACCGCGGTGTCCACCGATCGGCTACCCTCAGGGGACAATGCGTACAGAATCTGCACAATCCACCGCCATCGACCAGCTGACCCCCGCCCAGCAGTCCCGCGAATGGGTGCTCACCAACGGGCTCGGCGGGTTCGCGATGGGCACCGCCGGGGGGCTGGGCGACCGCCGATACCACAGCCTCCTGACCGTCGCTCAGCACCCGCCTGTGCTGCGGATGAACCTCGTTAGCAGGATCGACGAGCGGCTCACGATCGATCCGGGCGGGCTCAATATGAGCGTCCATCTCACGCCGATCAACTTTGTCGGCTCCGAGCCGAGCGACTCGCTGTGCACATCCTTCGAGAAGACCCCAACCTCCGCGGCGTGGATCTTCACGATCGACACGCCGGAGGGTGCCGTGGTGGTCCGCAAGGAGTTGCAGTTCGCTGACGGGATCGATGCGGCTCGGCTCAGCTACCGCATCGACAGCGATCTCTCTTGCACGCTCGAGCTCCGCCCGCTGCTGGCGATGCGTGACTTCCACACGCTCAACACGCCCGGGACGATCTTTCCGGGCGATCTAACGACGCACGCCAGCGGCTCGACGCTCCGGATCCGTCGCGGCGAGCTCGGGTTGAGCATCGTTAGCGACGGCTGCGAGCGGGCGATGGAGCCGACGGTTTGGCACAACATCACCCTCGGACGCGAGCAGGACCGCGGGCTGGATTTCGTCGAGGATCTCTACTGCCCGTGCGTGCTCACGCTGCAGCACGCCTGCACGATCGAGCTGCATTCCCGTGAGCCCGAGCACATCGTCTGGGCGACCAACCGGGCGCTCAAGCAGGAACGCATCGACGCGATGGTCGATCACGCAACCAGCGGCGTGGTCCCGGACGAACGGGTCCAGCGGGCGATCGAGCGTCTGTGCGCCGCGGCGGACGACTTCATCGTCCGGCGCGACCACGACGGCGAGCATGCGACGAGTGTGCTCGCGGGGTATCCCTGGTTCAGTGACTGGGGGCGGGACACAATGATCGCGCTGCCCGGGCTGATGCTCGTGACCGGGCGTTTCGACGAGGCGATCGCGACGCTGGGGACCTTCGCCGCGGCGCAGCACCGGGGTTTGATCCCGAACCGGTTCGATGACTGGATGGGCGAGGCGCACTACAACACGGTCGACGCCTCGCTCTGGTTCGTGCACGCGTGCGCCGAGTATGTCCGTGTGACGGGGGACCAGGAGGGCTTCGACAATCATCTCCGCGGCGCGTGCGAGGGGGTGGTCGAGTTCTATCAGTCGGGGACGGATTACGCGATCGCGGTCGACCCCAGCGACGGGCTTGTCAGCGCCGGGAACGAGCACACCCAGCTCACCTGGATGGACGCGCAGCGGGACGGGATCACCTTCACGCCGAGGCACGGGAAACCCATCGAGATCAACGCGCTCTGGATCAACGCGCTGCGCTCACTCGCGGGATTGATCGGGCCGACCGACCCGGGGCGTGCACGCGGGTACCACCAGGCGGCGGACCTCGCCGAGCGGTCGTTGAAGTCCATGATGACCGGCGGGTCCGGGGGGCTCGTCGATTGTCTGACTCCGACAAACAACACCCGAGGCGTCGCGTGGAAGCGGTCCACCGAGATCCGCCCGAACCAGCTCTTCGCGGTGTCGCTGCCGATGGTCGGGCTCGACGAGCACACGCAGCGCACGGTGCTCCGCGCCTGCGGCCCGCACCTGCTGACCCCCGTAGGCGTGCGCACGCTCGCGCCGATCGATCCGGACTACTGCGAGCACTACACGGGCCCGATGGTCCAGCGTGATTGCGCATACCACAACGGGACCGTCTGGCCCTGGCTCCTCGGGGCGATGTGCGAGGCGGATCTGCGTGTGCACTCGTTCGACGCGGATTCGCGGGCGCGGACGATCGATCGCGTGTGCGGGCTCGTGGAGGAGATGGATCGGGCGTCGATCGGGTCGATCGCGGAGATCTACGATGCCGAACCGGGCGAGGACGGACACCATGCGGCGCGGGGGTGCCCGTCGCAGGCGTGGTCGATCGCGGAGCCGCTGCGAGTGCTGGTGCTCGCGGTCCGGGGCGGGTGAGCGGTTATGAGCCGCACGAACGACGGGGCTCGGCCTTGAGCAGACGCTCGGCGTCGTCGGGGGTCATCGATCCCTCGGCGACATACGCGGCCAGCTCCCGTCGGGTCTGCTCGCGCTGCTTGGTGATCGCGGTCTTCTTGATCGCCGAGAAGACGATCGCGATGATCGCGATGAGCCCGCCGACGGTGAAGATGATGAACGGGACGAGGACATCTTCGCTCCCGGTCAGGTTGTGGATGAGTTCTTCGAGCATGATTCGGTTCCTCCCGGGCGGGGGTGCTTAGCAGCGGCTGCTTGGGTCCTGCTTCGGATTCATCGAGTTGAGCAGACGCTCCGCATCCTCAGGGGTCATCGAGCCCTCAGCGACATACGCGGCGATCTCGCGTCGTGATTTCTCGCGTTCTTTGATGAGCGTGATTTTTCTGCCGAGTCCGAACATGATCGCGAGGCTCCCGACGAGCGCGAAGCTCCCGAAGATCATGATGGGGACGATGGGGTGGCTACCGGCAAAGAGGCTGTCCATGTTTCGTATCTTCCTTTGTTTACCCGCACCCGCGGGTCCCGTTGTTCTTCTTGCCGAGGAGCTTCTGCCCTTGCTCGGGGGTCATGGAGCCCTCGGCGATGTACGCCGCGACCTCGCGCCGTGTCCGCTCGCCGGCCAGCCCGGTGACCATCGAGGTGAACGCCTTAATGATCGACATGACCGTGATCGCCCCGGCGATGATGACCACGATAAAGAGTTTTTCGTTGCCCATGAGTTCGCGGATGAGGTCTTCCATGGCGTGCTCCTGCGGGATCGGATGCCGGTCAACCGCCGAGACACCTTCCCCGGGGGATCATTGGGAATCCGGTCGGGCTCATTTCATCCCTCGGGCTTATTCTATGGGCGCCGGGGGTGATCCGCAATGAAAAAGCGTTCCCG
>JAGQOC010000078.1 GCA_020427745.1 Phycisphaerales bacterium
CGGGCAGCTCCAGGAGTTCCGCGATCGCGACAAGCTGATGTTCAAGGTCGACCAGGTTGATCTGCTTGCTGGTGATGATGACGACGAGATTATCCTCGCCGAGGACACGGCGTCTGGGATCGAGCCGATCTCGCTGAGCGCCTCGGGGAGTGCTTCGGCGTTCAACATCTCGATGGAATCCGCGAGCGACGCGACCGGTGTCTCGATCTTCGAGCCCGAGGATGGCGGCGCGGATGCCAACGCCGATACGCTCGTCTCCAGCGGTGGGCTCGGCGCGTCGGGCTTCTCGATGGACGCCGGTGCTTCGGGCTCCGGGCTCGCGCAGCTCGCGTTCGAGCCGGACGATACCTCGCTTGGTTCGAATCTGCTCGATGATCTCGCCGCGGATTCGCAGGCGGGCGGCTCGATGGGCGCCAGCGCTCTGGGCGAGTCCGCGATCGGCGCGTCGCTCCCCGGGGCGCTCTTCGAGGGTGCCTCGGAATCGTCCAATGAGTTCACCCCCGGCGTCGGTGCCGGGATGATCCCCATGCCCTTGGGCGAGGCGTACGACGGGCCCGCGTCCGGGCTCTTCGGCGGGATGGCGCTCGGGATCTTCCTGATGCTCGTTGCCGCCCTCGGCGTGATGATCCTCGGGATGTCCGGTGGCACCGCGGGGCTGCTGGGCGGCATCGACACCAACACCCTCTACATGATCGCCGGCGGCGGGTTTGCTCTTGTCCTTGTCTGCTCGGGGATCGGCTGGTTCATGCTCCGCAAGAGCTGAGCGTCTTTGAAAGAATCAAACAAAGCGCTCGGCGTGGTGTGCGTCGAGCGTTTTTCGTTGGGCGGACCTATGGTCCGGGCATGGATCTGAGAATCGTTTCCATCGGCACGCTCGCGGCTCACCCGCTGTGGGATGAACGCGGCCCCGTCCGCACCGGGCACGCGACCACGACGCTCGTACAGAGCGAGGGCGCGAATATCCTGATCGATCCTGGGCTCCCGGCGCCCGCGCTCAATGCGCGGCTCAGCGAACGCACCAAGCTCCGCCCCAAGGACATCACCCATGTGTTCCTGACGAGCTTCAACCCCGAGTGCCGACGCGGGATCGAGCTTTTCGACCGGGCGAAGTGGCTGCTGAGCGAGAAGGAGCGGGAGACGATCGGAGTGCCGCTCGCGACCTCGCTGGCGCGGCTCGCGGAGACTCGGGATATGGCGGAGTCTTCGGGGGAAGAGTTCGGCGAGGACCAGCAGGGCATGCTTGCGGTGCTCCAGCGTGATGTCGCGATCCTCGCACGCTGCGAAGCAGCCGCAGACTCGATCGCGCCGGGTGTGGATCTTTTTCCCCTGCCGGGGTTCTCCGCGGGTCTCTGCGGCGTCTTGGTCAACGAGCCCACGCGGACCACGCTCGTCTGCGGCGACGCGATCCCGACACTCGAGCACCTGATGCAGGGCAAGGTGCTCCCGACCTGCGCCGATCGCGAGCAGGCGTTGGAGAGCTACCAGGAAGCGGTCGAGATCGCGGATGTGCTCGTGCTTGGGCGCGATAACCTCGTGATGAGCCCGACGAAACGCGGGATCGGTTGAGCGGGCTGGCGACCCACGAAAGACCGCGAAAAGCCCGATCCGGGTCTGCTTTTTTCGTGCTTTGGTCGAAGAATACGGCGGAGGGAACCAGACCATGACCGCATCCCAAGACGACCCACCCGCACGCATCGAACAGGCCCACAGCGCCTTTGATCTCGCGCGTGAGATCTCGCCGCGTCGCCACTCAACCCAGGCGTCCGATATCGATGGGCTTGTCAATGAGCAGCTGGCGCACTTCGGGATTGATCCTGAATCCGCCTACGGCAAACACCTCGCCGGGTTCGCCGGGCACCTCTATAGCGGGCACGCCGACCTGATGCTTCTTTGGCAGCAGGGTGCCAAGGAACTCGCGACGCTCGACCGCAAAGACCGGGTGGAACGGTTCGCGGCCCAGAAGTTTCTTTCGTTTCAGCTCGCCAAGATCCTCGACACCCTCCAGCACCCGTCGCGGGCGACCTACCAGTCGATCGTCAAGGATCCGGGTCAGCGTGCGAGCAAGGGGCCGTACCCGATCTTCGACAATGTGACGGCGCTGTTTAGTTCCAAGCCCGTGATCACACGCACCGCGACCTACATCTACGCGTGCGCCGAGTGGGTCGAGGACGCGTTCGAGGGGCGGGAGATGCTCCACGAGATCTACTCGCGCCTCCTGAATCCCACAAGCATCACGCTCGCGAACCACATCGTGGATATCGAGTGCGGCCCGGAGTCCAACCAGTACATGGCGTGGAACTTCAACTCCGGGATGGCCGCCGTGGACGGCATCCTCTCACACCTCGTCGGGTACCAGGACATCATCCTGTCGTCGCGCAATGTCTATGGCGGGGTTTACCAGCTCCTGCACGATTGGTATGCGAAACAGAGCAACCTCGATGTCGGATTGAAGTTCTTCGACGGGTACACCAGCGAGGACTTCGTGGCCGCGTTCGACGCGGTCGCCGAGCGGTACAAAGACCGGATCGCGGGCGGGCGTCAGGTGTATGTCTACCTCGAATCGCCGTGTAATCCGCACGGGTATGTGCTCGATGTGCCCTCGATCTGTCGTGCGGCGCACGAGCGTGGGCTGACGGTGATCTGCGATTCCACGGTCGGCACGCCGTTCCTGCACAAGCCGCTGCAGCGCAAGGACTGCATGGAGCGCCCGGACTTCGTGATCCATTCGTACACGAAGGATATCTCCGGGCACGGCTCGACCACCGCGGGCGTCGTCATCGGGCGCAACGAGCGGATGTTCATGGGCAAGGGCGACAGCGTCACGACCAAGTGCGACGCCGGGATCGAGAAGACCTTTACCTGGGACGAGACGCTGTTCTGGAATGTGTACTACATCAAGGGCGCGTTCCTCGACGCGGACAAGGCCTACGAGGTTATCAATGGGCTGCACACCCTCGAGCAGCGGATGCTGCAGAAGTGCATCAACACGCTGACGCTCGCCGAGTGTCTGTCCATGCACCCGGATGTGAATGTCTGCTGCAGCGCCTCGCCCGGTCACCCCAACGGCGACATCATGCGCAAGTGCATGTTCCTCGGGCTTCCTGTTCCCCTGTTCACCTTCGACTTCGAAGGAGATACCAAGGGTGACCCGGATGCGGAGGGCATGTTCTCGCGTGTGGTGTTCGAGCGGTTCTTCGACCATCTGGATCCGGCGTTCGGGCATCAGGTGAGTTTGGGCACGCCGAACTCGTTGGTGCTGTGCCCCGCGATCACGAGCCATTCGGAGCTCAGCCGCGAGGCGCTCATCGAGGCGGGGATCTCGCCGACCACGACGCGGGTGAGCGTTGGGCTTGAGGATCCGCGGACGCTGGTCGCGCACATCATCAGGGCCGCCCAGGGCACGCTGGACACGGAGATGCCCGGTTTCAGCTCGCGGTTCCCATCCGGAGCGGAGATCGACAGGATCTACCGCAGGCACTATATTGATGTGCACACGCGTTATGTCGACGCGGTGCCGACCTGCGACGAGCTGATGCGCTGATCGGAGCGGTACATTGCAGACCCTGAACAATCAGCAAGTTGATCGTCATATCAAGGCGTTGATGAGCCAACTCAGCAGCGGCAACCAGTCCGGGCTGCTCGCCAAAGCGATGAAGCTCGTGCAGATGGCGCCCAGGAACCCACGCGCCCACGATTTCCTCGGCGTCGTCAACGCGACACTCGGGAGGCACCGAGAAGCCATCGAGGCGCACGCCAAGGCGCTCGAGTACCTTCCGAACGACGCGGATATCCGTCACCGCTACGCGCAGGCGCTCCAGCGTGGCGGACGCTACGAGGAAGCGATCGTGGAGTACGAGCGTGTGCTCTATCGCCGGCCCGATGATTTCCGGGCGATCCGCGGGAAGGCCTCCGCGCAGACCGATCTGGGGAACCTCGACGACGCGTACAGGACGCTCAAGGAGCTCGAGAAGCTCGTCGACGACAAGCCGGCGACGCTGAATATCAAGCTCGCGATCGCGACTTCGTTCATCCGTCTAGCGCCCGACGCGTTTGATCCCGAGGAGGCGATCGCGAAGATCAAGCCGCTCGCGGAGGACGAGGCGGGCGAACCGGGGCTGCGCATCAACGCGTTCTTCCAGATGGGTCGCGTGTATGAAAAGCTGAAGCGATACGATGACGCCTTCGCGTGCTGGGCGAAGACGAAGACGTTCAAGCATCTGAACTGGGATCCTGATGCGCACTCGCGCCGGATCGACAGACTCATCGAGTGCTGGAGTGAGGACTGCGCCGTCCCGATCGCAAAGAACAGCGATGGATCGCGTTTGGTCTACATCCTGGGGATGATGCGGTCGGGGACCTCGCTCACCGAGCAGATGGTCGCCCAGATCGACGGGGTGACACCGGGCGGCGAGATGAACGCCGTATCCCGCCGGGTCGCGGAGGTCG
The DNA here is from genome assembly GCA_020427745.1 of Phycisphaerales bacterium. GTDB lineage: Bacteria > Planctomycetota > Phycisphaerae > Phycisphaerales > UBA1924 > UBA1924. The sequence goes on from JAGQOC010000078.1 coordinate 4,447, forward strand.
AGCAGGAACGCAGCCCGATGTTCCGTCCGCTCCCGCTAACGCGGAGCCGGTACACCGCGCCCGTGATGGAGCGGATCACCCGCGACGCGTGGAGCATGTACAACGATATCGCGAGGCAGGGGCGTATCACGGACAAGCAGCCGTTTAACTGTTTCTTCGTGCCGTTGATCGCGCGGATGTTCCCGGGCTGCAAGATTATCCACTGCGTTCGTGATGCGCAGGACTGTTGCCTGAGCAACTACATGCAGTCATTCGCGCGCCCGCACCCGCAGACCAACGAGCTCTACTGGCTCGGGCGTTATCACCGCGACTATGAGCGGATGATGGACGCCTGGCGTTCGCTCTCGCTGCCCAACATCATGGACCTGCACTACGAGGACACGGTCGCCGATCCGGAGGGGCAGTCTAGACGCGTCGCCGAGTTCCTCGGCGTGGATTGGACCGAGGGGATGCTCAACTACCATCAGTCGGACCGCTCGGTCCGCACCGCGTCGCGAGAGCAGGTCCGCAAGCCGATCTACAAGAGTTCGGTCAAGAAGCACGAGCTCTACACAGAACATCTGGGTGAGCTCCGGCGTGGGCTGGGCATCGGCGACAGCACGAGCGCCGCGGAGCAGCCGTGAGCAAAGCAGTCCACCAGCCGAGCATGGAGGTTACGCAGCAACTCCCCGCCATCTGCGCCCGGATGCAGCGCGGCGAGTATGCCGGCGCTTCCCAAGCATTGCACAAACTCACCGTCGACGCCCCGACTGACGGGCGGCTTTACGATCTGCTCTCGACCTGCCAGGCCATGCTTGCCCAGCGCGAGCCCGCAGCGGACAACGCACGGAAGGCGCTCGGACTTCTCGGCGACGACCCGACAACCGTCGCCCGCTGCGCAGCGGTGCTCCAGCGTGCGGGAGAGTACGAAGAGGCGCTCCTGCATGTCGAGCGGGTGCTCTACAAACACAAGGACCCGGCGCTGCTCCGCCTGAAGACTTTTCTGCTCATCGATCTCGGCAAGGACCGCCCGGCGCTCAAGTCGCTCCGCGAACTCCGCAAGCTTGTTCCCGCCAGTAATCCGAACGCGGCCCTGAGCATGGCGATCCTCAGCGCGAGACTCTCGCCGAGTGTGATCGACGCGACCGAGGCGATCAACGAGCTGGGGACCTGCGTGAGCAATACCGCGTGCACGCCGCGTACCCGCGCCGCGGGCGCGTTCCAGCTCGGTCGGCTTCATGAGCACCTCGGCGAGTACGACGCCGCGTTCGGTGCCTACGCGCTCGGTAAATCTATCGACAAGCCGGCATGGGACCCCGATGCCCACTCCGCTCGCATCGATCGGCTTATCGAATGCTGGGTCAGCCCGCCGAAGATCACCCCCGCGCCCGTTGATGGTTCGGGGTTGGTGTTCATCGTCGGCATGATGCGTTCGGGAACCTCGCTCACCGAGCAGATGATCGCCCAGTGCGACGGGATCACGCCCGGGGATGAGCTGAGCATCGTTGACGATGTCGTCGCTCGCATCGAGCAGGGTGCCGATCGACCGATGCTCGCGATCTCGGGTGAGAAGTACACCCAGGCTATCGTCGATGACTACGCGAGCAAGGCGCTCGAAGCGTACCGTGAGCACTTCAGAGGCGCACTCGGGACAGACAAGCAGCCGGAGAATTTCTACCACCTCCCGCTGATCACGCGGCTGTTTCCCGGATGCAAGATCATCCATTGCACGCGGGACCCGATGGACTGCTGCGTCTCCAACTTTGTCCAGTCGTTCGCCGCGGGTTTCCCGCACACGCACGATCTGGTGTGGCTCGGACGCTACCACAACGATTATCGACGCGTGATGGATGTCTGGCGTTCACTCCCAGAGGTCGGGATGCTCGAGCTCGCGTATGAAGATCTGGTTGCCGACCCGGAAACCCAGACCAAGCGATTGGCCGATCATCTGGGGCTTGTCTGGACGGATCGCGTGCTGAAGTTTCACGAATCGAAACGGACGCTCAAGACCGCGTCCCGCGAGCAGGTCCGCTCCGCGATCAACACCCGATCGATCGCCCGTCATGAGCGGTTCGCTGAGCATCTTTCGCCTCTGCGTATGGCCCTCGGCATCGCGTGATCCACGCCCGACGGTCCTACCCTCTCACCATGAAGATCCTGCTGACCAACGACGATGGCATCGCCGCCCCCGGAATCGTCGCGATGCACAAGGCCCTCACCGCCGATCCGCTCGGAGAGGTCTTCGCCGTCGCCCCGCTTACCGTGCAGTCCGCGACCTCCCACGGCATCACCTTCCACACGCCGCTGATGGTCACGGAGACCACGATCAACGGGGACGGGTGCTTCGCGGTCGATGGTCGCCCCGCGGATTGCACCAAGCTCGCGCTCACGAACATCTGGGGAGATAAGTACGGGCATGGATCACGCCCGGACCTCGTGATCTCGGGAATGAACGCGGGCGCAAACTGCGGGATCAATGTGCTCTATTCGGGCACTGTCGCGGCCGCGATCGAGGCCGCGTTCCTCGGTGTTCCCGCGATCGCGGTCTCGCTGCACCTCGACAAGGGCAACCCGGACTTCGACGCCGGCGCACGCGCCGCGCGCCGGACGATCGACGCGCTGCTCGCTGGCGGACTGCCCGAGCAGCACGAGATCATCTCGATCAACATCCCCGCGACCGAGTACCTCTGCGAGAGCACCGAGATCGTCATCGCCCCGATGAACACCCACGCCCTCGTGGACCAGTACGAGAAACGCACCAGCCCCGGCGGCAAGCACTACTACTGGTCCAGTGCCTACGGGCTTGACTTCCGCGGCACGGACGACGGCACCGATGTCCACGAACTCTTCGAACGAAGGATCACCGTGACGCCGCTGAGCTTCGATCTGACGAACCACAAACGCATGGGCTTCTGGAAGGAACGGATCGGTGGCGCGTAAAAAAGCCGCACTGGGCGTGCGGCTTTCGTCGATCATCGCATACAGACTTACATCTCGTGGGTCGACTCGGCGAGCGATTCCTCGAGCTTGGCGAGCAGGTCCACAAACATCTCGTCGCTGATCTTGAGCTCCTCGCGGACCTCGGGGCACAGCTTCTGCCCGGGCTGGTCCAGCTTGAAGCCGCCCTCGAGCGACGAAGCGAGCACATCCGCGGCGTGCACAACATAGACAATCTTCTTGCACTCGGTCGGTGCTTCCGTCGGTTTGTGGTGATAGCCCGCGGCCGCCGCGAACGGTGCCGGGAACTTCCACTTGGCGCAGAGCCCCTTGCCGAAGTCCATGTGGTCCGCACCGAAGACATTCGCCTCGGTCTCGAGCAGCCCGACCTTGGGCTCGCCGTCCATCCCCGCGCGGCACTGGTCGATCGCTTCGATGAGGTTGGTGCGATCGTACTGCATCTCGATCATGATCCCGATGTCGTGGATCAGCCCCGCGAGGTACGCCTCGTCGCCCAGGCCCATCCCGAGCCGATCGCTGATGAGCTTGCAACCGATCGCGACCGCGTTGGAGTGCTCCCAGAGATCCTTGGCGCCGAACACGGGGGTCAGCTCACCGCCGCGGAACAGCTTGGCGAGCGATGCCGCGATCGCGATGTTCTTGACCGCGTTGAGCCCGAGCATGACGATCGCGCGGTTGATCGATGCGATCTGACCGGGCAAGCCGTAGAACGAGCTGTTGACCACTTTCAGGATGCGGCTGCACAACGCGGGGTCGTTGCTGATCACCTCGTGAAGGTCCTGAGCGGTGCTCGACGGATCCTCGACCAGCTCGATAATCTTCAGGGTGACCTGCGGGAGGGTCGCGATGTGCGAGATCTCGCGGAGGGCACTCTCGACGGCCTGTTCGCGTTGTTCCTGGGTTGCGGGCATGGGGGGATCCTCTTATTAAAGGTGGTGTTCATCCAACCATCGGCGAGGACAACCATCGACTTTCGTGCCGCCCGTTTCCACAAGGGAAACTTCAGTACATCAAGCTCCGCTTCTATGCCCGATAACACTCAGTAGGTGCATTGCTTCCGCACAAAGCCTGGGGCGTGGGGATCGGTCGAAGCCAGGATCTCCGCGATCCGCACCCCCGTTTTCCCATCGCCATAGGGATGATCGCCCCGTTCCGGAATCACAAGCACCCGCGAGACCGCGTCACGGATCGCCGCGCTGTTCTCATCGGCGTGCAGCGTCCATCCATCACAGCGTTCACGCCCGCTTTGTCGATTGCCAACATCAACGCTCGGGCACCCGATAATCGCGCACTCGATCAGCCCCGCCGACGAGTTGCCGACCACGACGCCATTGCTCGCCGCGAGATGTTTCAGCACGCCCACAAACTGGTCCCGTGGCAGATGCTCCCGCACCACAACCCGATCCGCGTGCTCCTCGATCGCACGCACGATCCCGCGACGCCCCGGATCGAGATTCGGGTGCATCACCAGCGTTCGTTTGTCGGCGACACCCTCGAGTACGGCGTTCATTGCCGCCTGCTCCACGCCGTCGTCGCGCCCAATCGGGTGCATCATGACGAGGCACTCGGGGTTCCCCAGCTCCGAGAGAAACGCCGGGCCCGCCCGCTCGATGTGCGTTAGTCCATCCGCGGCGGGCGATCCGACCACTTGCACACGCTCCGGGTCCTCCCCCATCCGCTTGATCCGCTCGGCGCTTGTTTCGGTCGCGGGGAAGTGCAGATGCGCGAGCTTCGTGATCGCGTGGCGCATCGCCTCATCCGCGACACCCTCCGCGCGATCGCCGCCATGAATATGCGCCAGCGCATACCCACCAATGCTCGCTGCGCACGCCGCCGCGAACGCCTCGATCCGATCCCCGAGCACGACGACCCAGTCCGGCTCATTGAGCGCCAGCGAGCGCCCGAACCGCGCGATCCCCTTGCCCAGCGACTCGACATCCTCGTGCCGACCAATCTTCCCGGCCGTCTGCATCGGGATCGAATCCGCGATCCCGAACTCCGCCTTGACCTCACGGAAAGTCACCGCCGGCTGTACAAGGTGTGATCCCGCCGCGACAACGCGGAGCTCGAGCTCCGGGCGATCATTGACGGCGTACATCACCGGGCGCAGGAGCCCGAACTCCGCCCGCGTCCCTGTCACCACCATCACCCGCCGAGTCCTCATTGCAGATCCTCTTCCACGATCGGCACATCCCCATCGATATCTCTTGCCGCGGTCCGGCCGACAACTTCATCGAGACGATACGCCAGGATCCCCGTGCCGGGGCGCTTGATCGCGAGCATGCCGCGGGTGATTGTTGTCCCTGCGCTGATCGATTCGACACTCACGACCGACTGCCGCGACACTTCGCGAACATCGCGTTCGCAATCAAGGACGCGTTTTTGCGTCGCCGTCTGCTCAGCCATGTTCATGGCAGACAGATACCCTGCGACATTGTCAGTCGATACACCCTTTGAGTGACCGGTGGCAACGCAGAACGCTTCAGAAAGTATTGTGTGCGCACATGAAAGCTCAATATACCTTCTCAACTCAAGGCTTGCGATAAGCGATGCCTGGTGATCTGGTCCGGGCGCGAGACGATCGTAAGTAATATGTTTTTCAAGAACTCGTGCGCCCCAGACGCATGCCATCTGCCCGGTTTCAAGTTCCGCCGTGTGATCGCTGTAGCCGACCACAAGACCGGTTGCGTCCGCGATTGCAGTTATTCCACCGAGCGCAGAATCCGGCGCAGGATAACAGCTCACACACTGCAACACCGCCAACCGATCACGCGCATTATCCAACCACCCAACAGCCTGTACGATTTCGTCGAGCGTGCTCGCCCCCGTGCTCACGATCATCGGCTTGCCTGTTCTTGCCATCGCCTCAAGCAACGGCTTGTTCACAATATCCGGACTCGCCGATTTGTACGCATCCCACGCGAGCGTCTCCGCGATCTCCACGAGTTCCGTGCTGAACACCGTGACGATCGCGTGGATCCCCCGCTCGTGCGCACGATCGACAACCAACTCCATCTCGTCGATCGTCAGTTCCAGCCGGCGCAGCATCTCGATCGGGTCGGTCTCCCCCGCGTTTCTCTGGTACGCCGCGAGCTTCGCGGCCTTGCTCATCAAGCGATCCGTTTCGAAGAACTGCAGCTTCACCGCGTCCGCGCCGGCGTCGGCCGCCGCGTCGGTGAGCTCGAGCGCCCGCGTGACCTCTCCGTCGTGGTTCACGCCGATCTCCGCGATCACATACGGCGGAAAATCAACCCCGATCTCGCGGTCCCCGATCCTCATGCGTGCATCGCCTCCCGCAGAACTGCGTCCGCGACGATCTGGTCGATCCGTGAATCAATATCAATCACATCCCCCTCGTTTGTGATGATCCCACGCCGATCGGTGCCCAGAAAACAGTGCGGCCCATCGGACGCACCAACCCGGCGCATCAGCGCGTCGGGAGTCAGCGCGATCACGCCGCCATCGGGAACCATCGCGTTCGGAAGATCCTGACGCCGAAAGCAGTTGTGATACAGCACATGGCCCTCCCAGGGCGAGACCAGTCCGTCCTCGCTGACGCGTACCGTCCACCACGGATGATGCTTGCCGACGCGTGCGTAGCTCTGCACACTGTCGCACCCCGTGTGCACAAGCATGGATACCGCGTCATCGATCAGTGAATCCGGACGGACAGGAACATTCGCGTACAGGATCACGATCGGGGCAGCGGGGGAGCCGATCGATTCGTAGGCGTGTCTCGCCGCATCATCGATCGTCGCGGTATCGTGCGCGAGGGTGCTCGGTCGATCGATGGCTTCGCATCCAAGCTCACGAGCGATCGTCAGAGCATCTTGGTCATCCGAGGACACAACGATCCGCGATACGCTCGCCGACCGCATCGCGGCTTCGATCGTCCATGCGATGCAGGGCCTGCCCGCGACATCCGCCGTGTTCTTCCCGGGCAGCCCCTTGGACCCGCCCCGGGCAAGTATGATCGCGATCGCGTCGCTCATGCCGCGACCTCGGCGTTGCTTGGCGCGCACTTGACCTCGACCTGTTTCCTCGACTGCCTGTATGCCCGTTCGATTCCGGCTTCGAAGACATCGAGCTCTCCGAGGGCCCGCCCGAACCGATCGACGAGGACGCCGTCGCTGCGGACACGCATCGTTCTCGCATCGATTCGTCGTTGACGCTCGCTCGGGATGGGCAGGGCCTGGATGCGCTGCCCACGGATCGCTCTCGGCAGCGGATCGATCGCGGCGCACCCGCACGCGAGCAGCCAGCGATCATAGAAATCCGGGATCTCTTCCATCGTCGCGTCGCAGCGTGTGATCCTCGGCACAACCCACATCGGGGCGAGCCCGCATGACGACTTCCCGCGTGCGCTCAGGATTCCTTCGAGCCGCTCCACAACACCGTTGAACATGTTCTGCCCGGTCAACGCGGCATAAGTCTCAGGTGTGCTCGCGAGCAGATCAACACTCAGGACACCGAGCCCCGATTCGATCATGGAGTGCGCATCGACGCCGGGGCAGAGCAGATCAGTCCGCAGCTCCACGCTCGCGAATCCGAGCTCGTCGGCGAGCTGCACGAACCCTATCGCGTCGGGGTGCATAAGCGGATCACCCGCGCCATCGAGCACCAACGCGGCGTCCGGGCGCAGCGTGATGAGTTCCCGCAGAAGTCCGTGCGCTCTCGCGAGTGTGAGCACCGCCCGATCACTCGATTCACTCCCGCCCCGCTTCCATTGCCCGAACGGGCCGTTGGACAATCGCCCGGAGCAGAGCTCGAGATGGACCTCCGCGGGCACGGACCGATCGTTCTTTGCGCACACGCGTGAGAACAGGGCGACGGACGCAGTTGTGTCCGCATCAATCGGGTTGGTGCCGAGCTGCTCGTACACACCCGCGAGCGCGAGTACACGATCGGTCGTGTCCGCGATGGCACGGACACCCGCGTCGCGGAGCGCGGTGCTGATCTGCACACACATTGCTTTGGCGATCGGGTCCGCCTGCGGCGCGAACGGGATGTACCCGATCAATCCGCCGATCGTTGCGAACGAGCCCGCGTTGCTCTGCCCATTGCTGAGGCTCTCGATCGCGCTGCGATCCACGACGAACCCCCCGATCCCGGGCACCGCCTGCGAGAACGCCAGCCGGTGTTGTGCCGGTGCTGAGCGGTGACGCTCAACAATCTCATCGACAAGGGTTGGATCGATCATCGCCCAATCCGCGCCAACGAGCACCGCGGCGCTCATGGATCGTTGCTCCATGATCGAGAGCGCAAGCCGTGGATCAAGCGATTCGTCGTAACAGGTGAGCACGCCCATCCCGCCGCGCCAGCAGTCCCGCGCGCGGTGCCGCCCGATGCCGATAAGCCTTGTCCGCTCACGCAGTGCTTTGCCATCCACGCGTACGAGAGTCACACGCTCGTTGAGGTGCCCGAGCAGTGATCCAACCCGCTCGGGATCGGTGCTCGCGATGGTAACGCCATCAATATTTGTGCAGCGGAGCAGGCGTGCGACCGTGATCTGCAGCGCGTTGAGCCCGTTTGCGACGATCATCGCGAGATCCCGTTTCATCCCCAGCCCGTTGTAGTCCGGGTCCGCAAAGATCAAGGCCTCGACACGCCCGCCGACCGCGTCCGTGCCCAACGCCGCATCCTCGGCCGGCTCGTCGCGGGTGATCTTGGGCATCTCGCCCATCAGCACGCATCTCGCGTTCTGCATCTGTGTCCGGAGTTCCGCTGCGGCGTCTCTGGTCCACTCCACATTGCGGATGTCCCGCTCGATCTGCTTCCGCTGGCGTTCGATCGGGTCCAGTGCGGAATCGATCTCGATCGCCCGGTCCGCGCGGAACCGGTTGAGCACACCGGTCTGGTTGACAAACTCGGTCAACGCGTACGCTTCCTTCAACGCGACAACCCGGTCGCGGATCGTGTTGACCTTGTCGATAAGTTTTCCGATCTTCTTCTGGTCCCCCCCCGCGGCGATCATCCTCTTGAGTGTATAGATCGTCTCCTGGGATTGTGCGCGGATGTTCTCCGCGTCCCGCGCAATCGCATCGAGCCGATCGCGCACCGCGTTGATCCGCTGCCCGCTCTTTGCGCTGGACACGGGGAGCGAGACCTTACCTCCATGCCTTGTGTCGGCGAGCGCTTCCTCGAGGCCCATCGCGGTGGTGTGCCGCTTGGACACCCCGCCCTCCGTCGCATCGATGGTCGTCATGCCGCGTTCGCTGTCGCGGAGAAAATCCGCTTCGAACTGCGCGAGATAGGTGGCCATCTGCTCATCGGTGAACATCCGGCGTCCGTGGATATCCGTCATGGGGCGCAGTAGCGACTTCATGCGTGCGATCCGCTGCCATTCCAGCATCTCCAGGGTGTTGTGCGCATTGAGCTCACCCGACCAGACCCTGTGGATCGCCGCGCCCGCTCCGTAGTACTGCCCGTCCGTGAATCCCAGATCCTGCCCGATCATCACGACCGGGTCGCATCCCAGGTGGCGGGCGAGGTAGTAGCTCAGGTGCGCCACCGTCCCGCCGTTGGGGAGCGACCCCATCGCGCGCTTGAGCCCTTCGCCGAGCACCTTGTCCAGCAGCGGTTCCTCGATACACACGATCTCGCCCGGGAACGAATCAAGAATCGCTGGATTCGCCTTGGGCTCGACAACGAGACGGATACCGCGGACATCCTCCGCGGTCAAACCCTCATAGAACCGCTTGCTCAGCTCGTGGTAATCCAGCGCCGTCACAAAGTCCGGGCGGATTCCCTCCCGGAGCAGCTGCTTGAGCACCGTCTGGACCGCGATCACAACAACCCGCTTGCGCGTCTCCGGGTCCTTGAGCAGGTGCAGGTTCTTCTTCAGGCTCGGGCCCGCCGCGACGATCACGGCTGTCGCACCCGGGCACGCGTCCTTCAACTCGTCCACGCTCGGGCAAGCCGCGTAGTGCCCGATGTTCATCAGCATGTTGCGGAAACTCACGGGCGAGTGCGCCAGTGTGGTGACCACCTGCGTCCGGGCGGCCTTCATCACATTGGTCAGGATGCCCGCGAACCGCGACCGCGCATCACCGAGGCGTGCGTTGCTCGCCGGATGCTCCATGATCTGCACACCCAGCGAGACGATCGCCTCGAATCCGCGCAGCAGCTCACTGAGCTCCGCCGCGTCATCCGGGTCCGTCGCGAGCAGGAATCGTCCTTTCTTCAGCCATGCGCGGTGATCGACTCGCTCGAGCACGGCGCGGAGGAGCCCGAGATCCGGCTCAAAGCAGATCACGACGCCCTTGCTCCCGATCCGTTCGTGCAACGCCGCGAGATGGTGCCCCATCCCGAATCCGAGCACGCACGCGCCCGCCGCTTGCTTCGGGTCGTACCCGCCGGCGAACTTCTCCGCCTCGCTCATGGGCCTGCGTTTGGACGCCAGCGCCCGGCCGTCGAGCGCCCCGCTCGGGACGCCCTCATCCGTCTCGACGAGCGAGAAGCCGACGCTCGTCTTTGCGTTCATGATCCGCTGCGCCGCCCTCGGCGAACGCACCCGGATCATCGCGAGGTTCCGCTCAAGAATTTTCGGATCGAGTCCAGCTTCCATGCCGCCATCCCTTCTCGGGCAACGACGCGGTCCGTGCGCCCGCCCGATCCGCACAAATCGGCGAAATTCGCCCGAATTCTCCATATTCGGCGCATCATTCCCCCGTGCGGCTCGTTCTCTCCAGAACCGGACACTCGTCCGCCGAGTATGGACCCACGGAGCACCCATGCAGGACACCCTCTTCGAGCCCACCAGCCTCCCCGAGCTGCCCACCCTCGCCAACCCATCGATGCTCGAGCACCTGCTCTTTGAGTCGAGCATCGTGACCGCCGGGGTGCTCGCGGTCGCGGCCGTGCTGATCGCATTCCTGCTTGTGCGGGCATCCAAAGCGAAGCGCGGAATGCTCGTGCTCACGCTCGGGCTCGCTGGCGCGGTGGGGGTCTTCGCGCTCAGTGCATTGGTCGAGACCCCGCGCGAGCAGCTCTACGCACGCGCCACGGCACTCGTCGATGCGGTCAGCATCGGCGATGAGCCCGCGATGCGATCGCTGCTCGATCCGGGGGTCCGCGTCCGCACCCGCTTCGGCGGCGCGGGCTCGAGCGATCAGGTCATCCAGCTTGTCACCAGTCGCGCCAATGCGCAGATCGACGAGGTCCACGCCGACGAGATCCGTGTCGGGCTTGCCGGCCCGCGTGTTGCCCGCACGCAGATTCTGGTGCGTGGGCAGGCCCAAGGCCGACTCCCCAAGAGCTGGTGGGTCATCGACTGGGCACGCCCCGATACCGACTCCGACCAGTGGGTCGCGACCCATATCGAGCCAATCTGGATCCAAGGGATGAGTGATCCGGCAGGCCCATAAACAGAGTGGTGAAAATCAGTTACCTTTTGGGGATCTCGACGAGCTGGCTCCGCTGGATCCGCTGCGCCTTGCCCTGTTCCGTGCGGACGGTCTCGCGGATCCCCATGCCGTTGAGTGTGTTGTTGGGGAACTTCTTGCGGGCTTCTTTGAGGGCCGAGGATTCCATCGGGGGCATCACCGAACCGTCGTGGTCGTCGCGTGAGAACACGCCCACGGTGACCATTGAACGCATCGCGGCGTGGTAATAGAACGCCTGCTCCCCCTGCTCGCGGAGTTCCGCAACCGCTTTCTCCGCTGCGCGTCGGTACTCGCTGATCTCCTCGGGTGTCGGATCACGGAGATCATCCGCGCCGTAGACCCCGATCTGCAGCGTGTACATCGCACGATCGCCGAAGCGTGCTTTGACATTGCGGAGATCGAACTGCGGGTCCGAGCCCTTGAGCGAGTCACCCGAGGGTGGGGCGATGAACGCGCCGACATACGGGCGCGTGTCGTTGATGCTCATGCCGCGGATCCTGTCCAGATCCTGCTTCGCCGACTTGTCGTCCGCGCCCGTGTATCTCCCATACGCGATGACCAGCCCGGTTGTCCGCTCGTCGATGTACGCGCCTGGGAGCCCGCCCTGGTTCTGGACCGCCGCCAGCAACGCCTCGGCGTGCTCCATCCGTCCGCTGGCGACCGCGGAGATCACGATGGACCATTCTCCCTCGGCCCGTGAACCTCCCCCTGCTTCTGGGGACAGGACGGCCCCGGATTCCGCGACATATCGCTCCAATCCGTCCGACTGCTTGCTCCGCGTGTTGTTGCCGCACCCACCAAGGAGGAGCAGAGAGCCGAGCAGGAGCATGTTTGGATACACGAACAAACCCAAACCGCCCTTGTGATGGGGGTTTTGGCGGCGAGCTGAAAATAGTTCAAAAATCCTGTTCGGGTCCATGATGAAGTTATCCTCTGTAATCTATTTCCAGCACGCTATTTAGCCCTGCGCAGGGAATTTTTGTGTTTATTCGAGCGGTTCGGATCGGTGCGTCGATACACATGGCAACGGATGGTTGGAACTGGTTCATGAGTTACCACATATAGTGGATGTCCGGGTGGTGGGCACTGCAGGACACAAGAAGAAGGAGGCAATCCGTTATGACCTACATCACTCCCTCACGCGCGGGTTCGGCGGCCGGCATCGGACGCGTTCGTGCCGACGCGTCGGGCACACAGCGACCCCAACAAGAGGATATCCGCACGAACCCGTCGCGGGGATCCGACTCCGCGGAACTCTCCCCGGTCTCCCGTTATCTCTCGGAGCTCAAAGCCGGCCCCGCGGTCCGCACGGATCTCGTCGCCCGGGTGAAATCCGAGATCGCCAACGGCAGCTACGAGACAGACGCAAAGTTCGAGGCCATCCTCGATGATGTCGCCGAGGACATCAGCTTCGACCTCTGATCGGGATCTCAACACCAAGACTCTGGTTCTCCTCAGGGCCGCCCCGATACCGGGGCGGTTTTTTCGTGCGCAGACGATCTAGCATCCCTCATGATTCAGCTCGGCGTCAACATCGACCATGTCGCAACCGTCCGCAACGCGCGCTATCCCGGCGCGCCGGATCTGGGCGAGCCCGATCCGGTCCGTGCCGCGCATGAGGCGGAACTCGGCGGCGCGGACGGCATCACTGTCCACCTCCGAGAGGACCGACGCCATATCTGCGACCGCGATGTTGTGCTGCTTCGATCGCTGGTCAAGGTCAAGCTGAACCTGGAGATGGCCGCGACGGACGAGATGGTGAAGATCGCGTGCGACCTCAAGCCCGCGACGGCGATGCTGGTTCCCGAGGGACGCCAAGAGGTCACCACCGAGGGCGGGCTCGATGTGTTCGGGCAGCGGGCGCGCATGAAAGAAGTGGTCGCGAGGCTCAAAGGATCGGGGCTGATCGTCAGCGCGTTTATTGATGCCGTTCCGGAGCAGATCGACGCCGCGGCCGAGGTCGGCTTCGATGTCTGCGAGGTGCACACGGGCCCCTACGCCGAGGTCTTCCGCGACTGCGGCGGCGACATGCGCCGCGGGGAGCTGAGTGATGCGCTCGGTGCTGTCGCGGGCGCCGGCGAGCGCATCCGGAGCGCCGGGATGCGGTTCAACGCGGGGCACGCGCTGAACTACCACAATGTCCACCCGATCGCGGGGCTCTGTGGCATCGAGGAGTTGCACATCGGGCACGCGATCGTGTCCCGCGCGGTGTACACCGGGCTCCGGCAAGCCGTGCGCGAGATGAGGACGATCATGATCGACTCGGTGTGCGGGGAAACCACCACCCGATGATGCGATCGGCGCGTTGCCGGATGGTTTTGAATATTTTGCTTTGGGAAATAGATTATCGGGTGTACGATGCGGTATGCCGAGCGCGCCGGGGTGCACACCATGAGCCACGAACCAGAACTGTTTACCGATCACGACGCGGCGCTCGCGTTCCTCAACTCGCGGATCAACTACGAGCGAGCTCGCCCCGGCGTCAACGGCGGAGAGCGTGAGTTCAAGCTCGATCGCATGCACGCGCTCATGAAAGCGCTCGGGGACCCGCATCTGCAGATCCCCACGGTGCACATCGCGGGCTCCAAGGGCAAGGGCTCGGTGTGTTTGATGCTGTCGAGCTGTCTCCAGGCGTGCGGGTACACGACCGGGCTGTTCACCAGCCCGCACCTGATCGACGAGCGCGAGCGGATCTGTCTCTCGGGGACGCCGGTGAACGAGCCCGCGTTCGATCGGGCGCTGGCGGTCTGCCGCGATGCGTCGGCGACAATCGAGGGGGACCACGGGGCCGTGACCTACTTCGAGATGCTCACCGCGGCGGCATTCGTGATCTTCGCTGAGGAAGCGGTTGATGTCGCGATCCTCGAGACCGGGATGGGCGGGCGTCTGGACTCAACCAATGTCTGCAGCCCGACGGTGGTCGGGCTGACAGAGATCCACCTCGAGCACACCGATGTGCTCGGGGACACCGTCGAGCAGATCGCGGCGGAAAAGGCGGGGATCATCAAGCAGGGCGTGCCCGTGATCGTGGTGCCCCAGGAAGAATCCGTGCTCACAGTTTTCCGGGAGAAAGCCGCTTCGCTCGGTGCGCCGCTCAAGGTGCTCGGCGAGGATGTTTCGTATTCGTACCGGTTCCAGGCGACCGCGACCCGCGGGCCGCACCCTCGGGTGTGCGTCGGCGAGCTGCCCGATGGGTACGAGCATCTTTCTGTGCCGCTGTATGGTCAGCACCAGGCGGGCAACTGCGGGCTGGCGCTGGCGATCCTGCTGGAGCTCGCCAAGCTCGGGTTTGATCTGCCCGAGCCACGCGTCACGGCGGGGCTCGAGCAGACACCGATGGACGGTCGGCTTGAGATGGTGCACAGCGCCCCCAGGATCGTCATCGATGGGGCGCACACGCCCGAGAGCATCCAGGAGACCCTCCGGGCGGCGGGCGCACACCTTGATTACGACTCGCTCGTGGTGGTCTTTGGGTGCAACCGCGATAAGCGGGTGGTCGAGATGCTCGAGATGCTCGAACGCGGTGCGGACAAGGTGATCTTCACCCGTGCATCAACGACGCCGAGGGCGATGGCGCCCGAGGACCTGCGGGCGTTGTATGTCGAGCGCAAGCTCGCCGGGATGGTGCAGCATGAGCCGACGGCGAAGGATGCGATCAACAACGCGGCCCGTGCGGTGGGCCCGCATGATCTGATCCTCGTTCTGGGGAGTTTTTACCTCGCGGGTGAGGTGAAATCGTTGTTGCTGGCGGCTCAGACGAAACCCGAACCGGCGGGTCGGTAGGGCTCGAATCCGTGTTTGATCCCCGGTTGAGGGGCCGGGCGTGGGTTGTCGCCGTACACTTGGCATCTATGGGTGACCAAGGCAACCAATCGATCGAATCCTCGACCGCGCACCGCTACACGGCCGAGCTCGCGGGGGAACTCGAAACCCGCTGGCAGCGCGTCTGGGACGAGCGCCAGAGCTTCCGTCAGCCCAACCCGGGCGAGGACGGGTTCGATGCGTCCAGGCCCAAGTACTTCTGTATGGACATGTTCCCGTATCCGTCTGGCGCGGGGCTCCATGTCGGGCACCCAGAGGGGTACACGGCGACGGACATCATCAGCCGGTACAAGCGGATGAACGGGTTCAATGTTCTGCACCCGATGGGGTGGGACGCGTTTGGGCTGCCCGCCGAGCAGTACGCGATCCAGACCGGGGTGCACCCCGAGATCACCACGAAGAAGGCGATCGACAACTTCCGGCGTCAGCTCCAGCGGTTCGGGTTCAGCTACGACTGGTCGCGCGAGTTCGGGACGATCGACCAGGACTACTACAAGTGGACGCAGTGGATCTTCCTGAAGATCTACCACTCCTGGTTCGACCCCGAGGCCAACGGCGGCGTTGGGTGCGCCCGCGCGATCGATGAGCTCATCGAAGAGTTCAAGGGCGGCAAACGCCCCGTGAAGCTCAACCCCGCCGCGGCGGAATACGCGGGCGCGGGTGATCTCCCCGGCGGGACCGACGCCGGCACGTGGGACGCGCTGGACCGCGAGACGAAGAAGGCGATCGTGGATTCGTATCGCTTGGCGTACCTGAGCCAGCAGACGGTTAACTGGTGCCCGATGCTGGGCACGGCGCTGGCGAACGAGGAGGTCATCGATGGGCGCTCCGAACGCGGCGGTCATCCGGTGCTCCGCAAGCCGCTGCGCCAATGGATGTTCCGTATTACGGCGTACGCGGACCGCTTGCTGACCGGGCTCGCGGATGTCGATTGGCCCAAGAGCACCAAGACACAGCAGGCCGAATGGATCGGGCGCTCCGTCGGCGCGGAGATCGACTTCCCGATCCTCGAGGGCGGCGTCCCGATGGGCGAGGCGCTGCGTGTTTTTACCACGCGCCCGGACACGATCTTCGGTGCAACTTATATGGTCGTCGCGCCCGAGCACCCGCTCGTGGAGTACGCCCTGGACATGCCCACGCCGGAGACGGACGAGTCGAAGCTCCGCGAGTATGTGCAGACCACACGCAACCGCTCGGATGTCGAGCGGATGGAGAACAAAGAGAAGACGGGCGTCTTCACCGGGCTGTATGTCGCCAACCCGGTGACCAACGACCCGATCCCGGTGTGGACCGCGGATTATGTGCTCATGGGCTACGGCACGGGCGCGATCATGGCTGTCCCGGGGCAGGACCAGCGGGACTGGGATTTCGCCAAGGCGTTCGATCTGCCGATCGTGCGGACCGTGACGCCCCCGGATGATTTCGACGGCGAGGCGTACACGGGCGACGGCGTCGCGATGAACTCCAGATTCCTCGACGGATTGGAGATCGAGCCGGCGAAAAGGAAGATCATCCAGTGGCTCGGCGAGCACCATGTCGGTGCGCGCAAGGTGAACTACAAGCTCCGCGACTGGTTGTTCTCGCGTCAGCGGTACTGGGGCGAGCCGTTCCCGATCGTCTTTGACGAGCGTGGCGATCATCACGCCGTGAGCGAGCAGACACTGCCTGTCACATTGCCGCCTTTGACGGACTACGAGCCCGAGGTTTCCGACGATCCGCAGCCGTTGCTCGCGAAAGCAATCGACTGGGTAAACACGACGGCGGGCGACGCGGGCGTCGAGGGCATGGACCCCGGTGCGCCCGTGAAGCGCGAGACGAACACGATGCCGGGGTGGGCCGGGAGCTGCTGGTACTACCTGCGGTACTGTGACCCGAAGAACCCGGATCGCTTGGTCGGCGAGGACGCCGAGGCGTACTGGATGGGCGACAACGGGGTCGATCTCTACATCGGCGGGAACGAGCACGCGGTGCTGCACCTGCTGTACGCCCGGTTCTGGCACATGGTGATGCACGACCTGGGGATCGTGCGTACACGCGAGCCGTTCGGGAAGCTGTTTCACCAGGGGATGATCACGAGCTTCGCGTACCAGCGCAGCGACAAATCGCTCGTGCCGATCGACCAGGTCGAGAATCGTGGGACGGACGAGAAGCCCGAGTTCATCGAGACCGCGACGGGTGAAGCGGTGCAGAGCATCACCGCGAAGATGTCCAAGTCGCTCAAAAATGTCATCAACCCCGATGATGTCATCGCCGAGTACGGCGCGGACACCTTCCGGCTCTATGAGATGTATATGGGCCCGCTGGAAGCGACAAAGCCGTGGAACACGCGAGACATCGTCGGCTTGTTCCGCTTGATGCAGCGGATCTGGCGTTTGTGTGTTGATGAAGCAACCGGGAAGCTGCACTTCGCGGAGAGCGCGGACGAAGCCGTGGAGAAGCAGTTGCACCGGATGATCGCGAAGGTTGGATCGGACATCGAGAAGCTCGGGTTCAACACCGCGATCGCGGCGGTGTTCGAGTTCGTGAACCTCGCCAAGTCGCTCACGCGGGACCAGATGGACCGGTTCGTGCGCACGATCGCGCCCTTCGTTCCCCACGCGGCGGAGGAGATCTATTCCAAGCTCGGGAACACCCAGTCGATCACACACGCCGACTGGCCGAGCTTTGACGAGGCGATGCTTGTCGACGACGAGGTCGAGATCCCGGTGCAGGTGATGGGCAAGCTGCGATCGAAGATCTTCGTTGCGCCCGATGCGGACAACAAGACGATGGAGGCCGCGGCGCTCGCAGACGAGCGGATCAGGGAGCTCATCGAGGGCAAGACCGTGCGCAAGATTGTTGTTGTGCCCGGTCGATTGGTGAACATCGTCGCGAACTGAGTTGGTTTCGGCTCTAGCGTCCGACGGCGAGTCTGCGGAGATACGCGATCGGGGAGCCCCCGGTGCGTGTGCTCATGATTGTGACGACATGGAACGCGCTGATCGGGAGTCTGAGCAGCGAGCCGAGCACGGCGAGCGGGTGGAAGCCGGCGGGGGTGCTCGTCAGTCCGTGGCGTTTCATCTCGCGCGACGCGACGAGGTTCATCCAGAAGCGGTCGCTGTGCGAGAGCTCGGGGCGTTTGCCGGTGGGGAAGCTTGTGTTGGTGGCGCTGTGTTCTTCGGGCGTGTGCGCAAAGAACCCTGGATCGGGGATCATGAGGAACTCGGCGAGCTCGACCATCCGTGACCGATCCTTGCGGAGATCGTCGAGCCAGACCGTGCGGACATTCTCGGTGTGGGCGTGGAGCGCGAGCCGGGCGTTCTTGGCGTACTTGCGCCAGACCATCGCGCAGAACAGCGGGTGGTAGAGCCGGCGGAACATCCGCTGGACCGCGGGCTCCTTCCGGTCGCCCTGATGCTTGTAGGAGATCATGAACGCGTACGGCCCGCGCAGCATCGCAACAATCCGCGCGTCCGGGAAGAATCCAAGGATCCTCGGCAGCATATTGAGGTGGTTGGGCGTCGATTCGATCGCGATCGGCTTGCTCGTGTGCACGCTCACCGCACCGTTCATCGCGAGGAATGCGTTGCTTGGGGGCACGGATTCCTCGCACCGCGACGCGCGATCCTGCAGGTCGGCCGCGATGGCCTCGAGGGTCTCGACGGGGATGTGCCCGAGTTTGCTGGACTCGTAGCGTTCACGCCGGGCCGGATCTTTCGCGTGGCTGATGTAGTCCTCGAAATGTTTGGCGGCCAGGCGCAGACGCTCGGCGGCGGCTCGGGGAGAGTCCGTGCCGTCGGGCTGGTCGGGCTCGTGATACATGCGTCCGAGGAGCATCGTCTCGCCGTAGGAAACGACGGCGGGGTGACGCGAGAGCTCGGTGGTGACCCAGGTGGTGCCCGCGCGGGACATGCCGACGATGAGCCGGATCGGTTGATCCGCGGGCTGGTCGGCGTCGGGTTTCTGCGTGTCGTCGGGCATCGGGCAAGTGTAGATCCCCACCGGGCGAACGACCGATCCATCGCGACTACGCTTGAGCATGACCACCAGCCCGCACGACACCTACACCTCGCCGCTCGCTTCCCGCAACGCCTCGCCCGAGATGTGCAAGATCTGGTCGCCGAGGCATAAGTTCACGACCTGGCGCAGGATCTGGCTCGCCGTCGCCGAGGCGCAGCAAGCGTGCGGGCTCGATATCTCCGACGAGCAGCTCGACGAGATGCGGTCGACGCTGGAGGTGACCGACGAGGACATGGAACTCGCGGCGAAGTACGAACGCGAGCTCCGCCACGATGTGATGGCCCATGTCCACGCGTGGGGTGATCGGTGCCCCAAAGCGAAGCCGATCATCCACCTCGGGTGCACGAGTCAGGATGTGGTGTGTAACGCGGACCTGATCGTGCTCAACGAAGCAGCAGGATTGATTGCATCAAAGATCGGTCGCGCGATTCTCGCGCTGTGCAATGAGGCAGACAAGCACAAGTCAATCCCGACGCTCGGATTTACACATTACCAGCCGGCTCAACCCGTCACGGTGGGTCGCCGGTGCGCACTGTGGGCGCACGATCTTGAGGTCATGGAGTTCCGTGTTCGGCTCCTGCGTCAGCACGGCTTTATTCGTTTTCGTGGACTCCGCGGCGCGACCGGCTCGCAAGCGTCCTTCCTTGCACTCTTCAACAACGATGCTTCGAGAGTCGACGAGTTCGAGCAACGCGTCATAGATCAACTCGCAACAAACGATCACTATCCCCAAGCGCATGGCTTGATGGGACAGACTTATCCACGCTTCGTTGACACGCTGATCCTGTCAGAACTTGCTGGAACGGCTTCTGTCCTCCACAAGATCGCCACCGACATCCGGCTCCTCTCCAATCGCAAAGAGATCGACGAACCATTCGGTAAAAACCAGATCGGATCGTCGGCGATGCCCTACAAACGCAACCCGATGAAGTGCGAGCGGATCTGCGGGCTCACCCGTTTCGTCATGAACCTCGTCGGGAACGCCTACGACACCGCCGCGACGCAGTGGCTCGAGCGCACGCTTGATGATTCGAGCAACCGTCGGCTCTCGCTCCCCGAAGCGTTCCTCGCCCTCGACGGCGCGCTCGACCTCATGCACACCGTCGCGTCGGGGCTGGTCGTCAACGAGGCAATGGTCCGCAAGAACCTCATGCTCGAGCTCCCGTTCATGGCGACCGAGAACATCCTCATGGAAGCGGTCAAAGCGGGGGGCGATCGTCAGGACCTGCACGAGAAGATCCGTGTGCACTCGCAGGCCGCGGGTCATCGGGTGAAACAGGAGGGGCTGGAGAACGATCTCATCGACCGGCTCAGAGCGGATCCTGACTTTGCGTCGATCCACCACATGCTGACGGAGGACCAGATCCTCAATCCGATGAACTTCGTGGGAAGAAGTGTCGAGCAGACGGAGCGGTTCCTCAAGGAAGTCGTCGGGCCGTTGCGTGAGCGGTACAAGGACGATCTCGAATCGCTGGGCAGCGCCGATCGGGGCGTGTGATGCGGCGGGCAATCAGGGCTTGGGCGGTTCCGGGAGATCCGCGTCGGTGATCTCGTAGTACACCCAGGGGATCCAGAGCGAAACGAACGCAACGGTGAAGACCACCAGGGCGACAGCGTACTCACCCAGTCCGCACGCTGCGCCGATCGCGGCGACGACCCAGATCGACGCGGCGGTCGTGAGCCCTTTGACGGCTTTCTTCGAATGCAGGATCGCGCCCGCGCCCACGAAGCCGACGCCGGAGATGATGTAGGACAGCACGCGGGTAGGATCAGCGCGGATAATGGACTCGGCCCCGCTGGTCATGTCCTGACCAATCACGCGGGTGCCGAGGATCGCAAATGTGGCCGCCCCGATCGAGATCAGGATCATCGTACGGATTCCGGCGGGCTTGTCAGCGCGTCCCCGCTCCCACCCGAGCAGGGCCGCGAGCACGGTCGCGAGCCCGAGCTTGATGGCAATATCAGCGACCTCCATCCAGGGGACGGACCAGTCGATGAGCGGTTTGGTGGTCTGGGGACTGATGACAAGGAAAGAAAGTGCTTGCATTCACACAATCTTCACAGAAACTGAACATAAAAGCAAGCGGGGATGATCTCGATCTTCGATCAATCGTTCGCGAGGCTTTTGCGGACCCGGGCGGCGCCGTTGATGAGGATTTTCCATTGCTCGGGGGTGAACGCCGGGATCCCGCGCTCGACGCCGTAGCGGACGAGCTTGGAGCGATTCGAGGTCTGAAGCTTCCGATGGATGGAGGCGACATGGTTCTCGATTGTCTTGACAGCGCGGAAGAGGAGGTCAGCGATCTCGGAGTTGGAGAGCCCGGTCGCGATGTAGTAGAACACCTCGAGCTCGCGGGCGCTCAGCGCGTCGAGTTCGTTGAGGCACGGCGTGGTCACAAGGGGCACGGATTCGGAGAGTTCCTCGGGCGATACAAGCGGGGCGTTCATGATGACGATGAGCACGCCGCGCTTGCCGAACGCGTCGTGATAGAGCGGGAGGAGCACATTGAGCAGCCTTTTGTCACCGCAGAACTGGATGTGTGCGGAGGGCTTCTCGGTCTCGATTACGGTGCGGAGGATGTCCTCGCGTTCCTTGGCGGCGATGGGCGCCATGAAGTCGCGCATGGTCGAGCCGATGATCTCTTCACGCGTTCTGCCGCTGCCCATGCGGACATACGCATCGTTGCACCAGCAGATCTGCATGGTCTCGTCACGGATGATGACGGCCTGCCCGAGGAGCTGGTTGAAGAACGACAGATCCTCGGGCTTGATCCGGCGCGGGAACCCCGGGACAAACTGGAAGACCGGATCGATCTCGGGTGTGGATTCCGGGTAGGGTGAGTTCATGTCGTTTGTGTCGTCCGCCGGTACGCAAGCCAGACACGATTCAG
>JAGQOC010000079.1 GCA_020427745.1 Phycisphaerales bacterium
AGTGAGGGTTCGAGCCCCTCCGGGCCCATTCGAGTTCTCGCCTTGGCATGGGTCTAGCGGCAGCCGGTGCTGAAGATCTCGAGCATCGCGAAGATGTCGAAGATGTCGAGCACGCCGTCGCCTGTAAGATCGCCCTCGCAGCGGGAGCGTTCGATCATGATCCTTGCCTCGTCGGCGCCAAAGTCTGTCGCGACGGCGTAGAACCCGCGGGGGTCCGTCGCGTCGGCGATGTGCCAGATGTCGGCTCGCACCCGGTCGCGTGAATCGAGGATCCCGAGATCAAGACTCGTCGCGACCCGCTGGATCGCGCCGCGTATCGCCTCGACATCCTCGGGCGTGCGCCCGATGAACGCGAGGTAGTCGGGCATGTCGTGGTTCCAGTCGATCACCGTGAGCACAACATCGAACTTCCCGTACCGGCTCCACAAATCCTGGAGCATCCAGGTCAGCTTCTGCTGGTACTGGTTCTGCTGCGACACATTCGCGCTGTCGGCCTCGCCCTGAAACCAGAACATGCCCTCGACCCGAACCGTGTGCCCCTCGTCCTCAAGCTCCGCGATCCTCCTCTGGAGCGCGGAGCTCCCGTCCGCTGCCCAGAGATCTTCGGTGTAGTTCGAGGCGTGGGTGAAGTCGCCGTTGGATCCCTCGACCCACTTATAAAGGGCGTTGCCGCTCCGCTGGGAGTTGAAGACAACCACATGATCCCAGAGGCCGCTTGCGCGTAGCCCGGAATCGACCCCCATCGCGTATTCGGGACGGGCGTTGGACTGCCCGGTCACGATGAACAGGCTGATCTCATCGGCGAGGGCATGACATGCAGAAACCATTGAGAGCACAAGCCCGAGCACACAAAGCTTCATATCCGACTCCACAATGGTTCAACACAGATTAGATTGTTCCGGGTACCGACCGAATATGTCGGATCGATTGTGCCTCCAATCCCTGCCAACAACCAGAAAATTCGCTGCAGAATCAGACAAAATTCGCCTGTTGCGGCCCGTGACCGACCGAAAAGGGCCCCGGATGTCGACTCCGGGGCCCGTGTCAGCGGATCAGATTGTGAGCCGGCGGTTATGCGCAGCCGGCGTTGAACAGATCGAGGAATATAAACACATCGAAGATGTCGTACACCCCGTCGTTGTTCAGGTCCGCCGTGGGACGGTGGATATTGAACGCATCGAGGAAACTGAAGACATCAAAGATATCGAGTGTCCCGTCGCCGTTGAAGTCGGCAACACAATCCGCGACCGTGATCGGGAGGAAGCCCGCCAGGGTGTTGTTGGCGGTGTTCGGGTCGAGCCCGGCGGTGTCGGACGCGATGTACCCGATCCAGTACCCGCCCGGGGGCAGCGAGGCGGGGAGAGTCAGGCTGGAAGTGACCCAGATGGAGTTCCCCGGAGCAAGGGCGCCGTAATCACGCGTCCCGATCAGGTTGTCGCCCGCGGAGATGATCGTGTTCGTGGACGCGTAGAAATCAAGGTGCACGCCGGCGGCGTTGCCCAGCCCGTCGTTGTAGGTCCGATGGGTCACGAAGATCGTGCTCCCCGGGTAATAGGTGGGCACCGCGTCGTAGTCGCACACCGCAGCGCGGAGATCCGGCGGGATGGTCTCGGTACGGAAGGTCCAGACCTGCCCGGTTGTTGTGCCCGCGCTGTTGTTGGAATCGACACGCCAGTAGTACTGGGTGTTCTCCGCGAGCGTCGGCAGGCTCCAGCTGGAACCAACGGTCGAGACGATGAACTCGCCCGCGTCCGGCGTCGGATCGGTGCCGAAGTACAATGTGGAGCTCGTCGCGCGAGCGCCGGCGACCCAGTCCACATTTGCGTCGATATCAACATTTGTCGCACCGTTCGGCGGCGAAACAACCGACGCCTGCGCCGGCAGTCCAACCGTCACTGTGATCTGCTGGGCGTCCCAGGTATCCGTGTCGTCGTTGGTGTCGGTCCCGGGGATCGCGGTATCGGCGATCACCCCGATCCAGTAGGTGCCGGGCGGGGTGTCGATCGGAATAAAGGGTGCGGGCACGGTGAAGTTCACATTGGCCATCGCGCCGAAGTCCCGGTTCGCCCAGTTCCATGTCGCGAGCAGCGTGTCCGTGGACGAGATGTTGTTGTTTGTCGAGAGGTACACACGCAGCACATAATCCTGCGGCGCGGGGTCGGCGTTTGTGGCGTTGACCATCCGGAGGGTCATGTCCGCGTTCATCGCCGTGCCCGCTTGGACCGTTGTGGATCCGCCCGCACGCATCATCATGGGTTCCCAGTCTTCGGCGGTTGTCCGCGTGTTGCTCTCGAATGCCTGCATATCGATCACAAACTGCTCCCAGAGCTTGCAGTAGTAGCCGCGATCATTTCTGTTGGAGGTGGAGCACACCGAGTGCGCGTATCGGCTGCTGCCGTCGATGTAGTACATCGCGGATCCGGACATCCCGCCCCAGACGGTGTCGAGGCAGTTGCCCCCGGTATTGAGCTGCATCTGGTTGTTCGGGCAGTCATCGACGGTCCCGCTCCAGTAGTACATTGTCCGCCCGGTGTGCAGACCCGCGGTCGGGCAGTTCTCGGAGGGATACGAGAAGTTGTTGTAGGTGCGTGACTGGATGGTGGAGCAGCTCCCCCCCCACGCCCACGCGAACCATCCGGTGAGCATGCCCACATTGCGTGAGCCGCCGCGGGTGAGCCGGACCAGGCCGCAATCACGATCGGTATTCCCGTTGTTCACATAGTCCGAGCCCGCGATGTACGAGCTGCCGTATGCGTATCCGAAGTTCTGGATGACCTCATCGGTGTCCGGCTGACCGAACGGCCCGTTGTTCGAGTTCCCGTCCCAACCCGGGTAGACATACACAATATCCGCCCAGTCGAAGATGTTGATACCGTTGGGGCTGCGAGCATACACGCAGTGGGCAGCGGTGAGCACCACACCGGGATCCTGCATCGAACCGGAGCAGGCGAACCAGCGTTGGATCCCGTTCTGATCGGTGAATCGCATGATCACCTTCGTGTTGTACGAGCGGGGCGAGGAGTCCAGCCCGCCGGCGACGACCATGGTCCCGAAGCCGTTGGGGCGTTCGAGGAAATCCATCGAGGAACCGACTCCGAGGTAGTCGCCCTCATCGCTGGAACCAAAATCGCGCCCGGAGGGCATCTGCCGTTCCAGGGTGCGTGTCTCGCCGGTCTCTGCATCATGGAACATCATCCGGTTGTCCATCTGCCAGGGCTGGATACCCGGGGCTTGGATCCGCTCTGGCATCGGCATCGGGGGGATCTGGTCGATCGGGGGGTGCATGGGCAGCGGCGCCGGCTCGTCAAACACAGTCCGCAAGCTGAACAGCTCGGGCGTGTTTGTCCCGCTGTCGGGTCGTCCCGCATCCCAGTCCCTCGCCATCGGGCGATCACCCTCGAGCAGCGGGAGCGGGTCCCCCTGCGCCGCCGAGCCCAGTGTCAACGCCGCAAACCCCGCGAGCAGCGCTGCGTGGGCGTTGAGCAATCCTTTCCTGCGTTTCATGTTGTTCTCCTCTGTGCGTGTAGGTTTGCATTCAGTGCTGAAGGTCCAGAGGCGAAGAGATTCGATCCTGCGCAGGTACAACAACACCCCGATCCACTGGATGGACCAGAGGCAGCAGCCCTAGAGCATGTTCGGAATCCCCTCGACATTGGCCCCCAACCAACTCTCGCCCGACATCGGGCACGCCCAATGTAGACGGAATCGCCGCCAGTGGAAACCCCCCAAGGCGGGTATGAGGAATCCGTGCAACGCTTTCTCGTGATTCTTGAGTGCATCGGATGCCGACAGAAACCGGATATCCCCGGAGCTTCAGCATCACGGTCTACAAGAGAGATTTACAACACCTTTGTTCACAGCAGATTGGCCAAATCCTCGTCGCGGGCCGGTCGCTGCCACGAATGCGTGCATCTGATATAAACTACATCGATAAAAATCGAAGAACTTGATGAGGATGTGTTCCACGAAATGTTTTTCGTGGATTACTCGTCCTTCGGCTTGAGACTTTCGAGCAGTTGATTGAGGTAAACCTGTGAGGTTTCGATCTGGATGATCATCTGCTCGTTGATCGCCTCGGCCCGTGCGAGCTTGGCGCTGTACACCGAGGCCGTCACCGCCCAGGTCAGGCCCATGAGCAGCAATACGATCGCCGCGGAGAATGCGGTGGCCGCACGATTCCGTCTCACCAGAAGGCGCAGCTTGGTCGTGGCGGAATACTGCATACCCGGCAAGGGGCGGTGCTCGAGCACCGCCTCGAGATCATCCACAAACTGCTCGACTGAGCGGTGACGATCACCGGTCTCGGTTGAGAGCGCCCGCTTCCAAACAAGACCGAGATCCTGTGGGCCGATGGCGGAACCGGGGTTTTCAGAGCCCGTCGCTGGCAGCCCGAGCTCAAGACGACTCACCGCGTCCTCGACTGTCTGTCCGTTTGGGGTCTCGGAGGTCATCAGCCAGTAGAGCAGCCCGCCCAGGGCGTAGACATCGGTCGTTGGTGCGAGCCCAAGCGGGCTTCG
The DNA here is from genome assembly GCA_020427745.1 of Phycisphaerales bacterium. Taxonomy (GTDB): domain Bacteria; phylum Planctomycetota; class Phycisphaerae; order Phycisphaerales; family UBA1924; genus UBA1924. Next base: position 4,518 of record JAGQOC010000079.1, read on the forward strand.
CTTGTATTGCTCCGGTGCCATGAACCGGACGGATTCTTCGGTCTGGTAGACAAACGACTTGCCCTCTGCGTTGGAGCACGAGATCCCGAAATCGGTGATCACAGGCGTGCCATCGGCCCGCATGAGGATGTTCGAAGGTTTCAGATCCCGATGGATCACCCCCGAGGCGTGCGCGGCCTGAACCCCTTGGGCGATCTGGATCATCACTTTGCAGCGATCCCGCCAGCCCAGATTCGGGTTCTGCTTCATCCATTCATCAAGCGCAACACCTTGGATGTACTCAAAGACCACATAGGGGTTCCCGATCTCCATCCCGCGATCGACCACCCGGGCGACATTGGGGTGGTTGATCGCCCTTGCGCGAACCGATTCATCCTCGCCGTCCATATCAAAACGGCAGACTTTAACCGCGACATACGCGGGGCGGGAGAGGTGCTCGAATCTACGGTCGACGGCTTTGTATACCGACCCTTGGGCCCCTGACCCGATGAGCTCGACCAGTGTGTAGCGTGGGGCGAGATCGGGCTCCATTCGTCCGAACATCGCCGGGAGTTTGTCGATCATGCCCAGCATGGACACGGCATCGGTGATCTGACGAGCGGATGCGACGGAGCGTGAGATCTGGCTATTGAGTTCGGGGTGCTGTGCGCACATGCGCGCCGACGCGACGGCTCCATCGACACCATCGCGGAGTTCCGCAAAGTACTGGGCTTCGATGGCCGCCCCGATGGACTGCACGCCCTGCGGGAGCCAGTCGATATGGGCGAGCAGAGCGTCCAACCCAGTGAACGCTTCGGGATACTCCTGGACGATGGTTCGGATCGCGTCGGCGACTTGCGGGTCTTCGTCTACGCATGCTTGCCGGAGTACCGAGATGACTGATTGTGAGTTGACCGCTTCTGGGAATGGTGAGGCGGCCCGGATCTGGTCAATAAATCGGTTTTGCATCAGATTCGTCCCTCTTCCTCGATGCCCAAACCATAGCGGGCGGAATGTTTCGAACATATTGAGCCCGCTCGCCATCCGGCTTTCATTTTCATCGGCAAGATCTTGTGCGTTCGCCCAGACGAGGACAAAACATCGTCCCGAATGTTTCGCAAGCTGTTATCAGACAGGTGATTAACCTCAAATCAAAGCTGTTGGCAGGATTTGATTTCGGGGGCAACTTTCCTTCGTGTATTGGTAAAAAACCGCCCATTTTTCGGGAAGTTTTTCACCAACCACAAAGGAGATTTGACATGAAACCGCGCTTTGCTTTGTTCGCCGCCCTGATCTCGACTGCCTGTACTACCTCGCTCTTGGCCGACGAACCGATCATTGTTGACTGCGTGGCCCCGCCTCAGGGCGCCTCGGAGGCGGCTGTAAAATGCTACACCGCGGCGTGCGATAAGTTGATTCAGGATCTTGCGGCTTGCGAGGGGAGCCAAGCTTGCAGGCTCGCGGCCTACGCCGTGTACCACAACAGCATCGCTCTCTGCCTGCCCCTCATGACAGCGCCGGAATCGGAGACTTCGGACGATCTCGTGATCTGGCTCGATACAGAGAGCGGGAACTGGGAGGTTTCCTGGCCCGGCGAAGAGATCCAGGCGTTCACGCCACGCTTTGATTTCAATATCTGAATCCGGCTGCACGCGTCCGGGGCTCAGTCCGCCCGGGGCGTGTTTCGTTCCTCGCGTTTGCGTCGGGATACCGGATCCCCAACACCCCGAGAAGGATTCGAACCTTCGACCTGCGGATTAGAAGTCCGCTGCTCTATCCAGCTGAGCTATCGGGGCCCCGATGGACCCCAAATCAGCGCCGGGTTTGCCTCGGCGTGATCGTGTCCATTGAATAGTCCATGATCATACGCCTCTGCACCCTCGGCATCCTCCTGCTCGCCTGCTTCCCCATCGTCGCTCACGCGGAAAACTCTGGGCTTCAGGCGATCCGGATCATGACCATGAACGCGGAGGACATCGCGACATCCGATCTTGTGGATGGTGAGAACCCCCGGCTCAAGCGGCTGGCCGCGATCATCCAGCGGATCCGCCCGAATGTTCTGCTGCTGTCGGAGATCGCGTTGGATGTGGACGCCCAGAACGCGAATCGGTTTGTCCGCAACTACCTCAGTGTGCCTCAGGAGCCCGGGCTGCGTCCGATCATCTACAACACCTATATGCCACAGACGAATACCGGCATCCACTCGGGATTCGATCTCAACAACGACGCGGTGCTCGAGACCGAGCCGCCCGCCCCGCAACCGAGTGATGAGCGGGGCAAACCCGCAAAGCAGACGCAGGAGGGGCGGGACTATGGCAACGACTGCTTCGGTTTCGGGACCTATCCGGGGCAGTACTCGATGGCGTTGCTCGTCGATCGGAGGCTGAGCATCCACGCCAACGACATCCGCACATTCCAGCGTTTTCTCTGGAAGGATCTGCCGGATGCCCAGCCCCCCCGCTACGAGGGCGGCGACAACTTCTATACCCAGCAGGAGTGGAACAGTTTCCGGCTCAGCTCCAAGACCCTTGCTGATATCCCCGTTTCGTTTGCTGACGGGACCACGGTCCACTTTATTATCTCGCACCCGACGCCTCCGGCGTTTGACGGCTCGGAGCAACGGAACAAGCTGCGGAACCATGACGAGATCCGATTGTTGCAGAGCTACATCAACAACGAGCCCGCGTTGATCGACGACCGCGGCACGCCGGGAGGGCTCCCCCGGGGTGAGCCCTTTATCATCATGGGCGATCTCAACGCCGATCCATTCGATGGCAGCTCGGTGGGCTCCCCGATCACGACCTACCTGATCCACTCGCCGCTGCTTGCCCCGGACCATATGCCACGCAGTGAAATCGAGATCGATGGGCTCGACCCAACCGACACGGCAAGGTTCAGGCTCCGCGTGGACTACATCCTCCCCTCCGCGGGGATCTCGGTGCTCCGCTCGTCGATCTGGCGTTTCGGGCACGACGATCCAGAAGGGTTCCCTTCCGATCACTTCCCGGTGTGGGCGGAGCTCGCAATCCCGGCTGTTTCCGAGTGAGCTTGCGGGGCGTGGTGTCTACGATTCGAGCGTGACCCAAGCCGCTCAAACCTATGCTGATCCGGTGCCCGCCGAGCCTGTGGAGGAATCCGCGGAAGCCCCGCATCAGTCCCTCTTCGCGGCCTGCAAGGAGCTTACCAAGCCGGGAATCACCAAGCTTGTCACGATCACGGCGCTCGTCGGGCTGGTCCTCGGCGGGCTGCATCACGGCGTCAGCGGATGGGGCGAATGGGTCCGGCTCATTCTCGGCGTGGGCATCGGGACCGCGCTGGCGTCCGGTGGAGCCAACGCGCTCAACATGTGGTACGAGGCCGACCGCGACGCACTCATGAAACGCACCAAGAACCGCCCGATCCCGGCGCGCCGGCTCACAAGCGGATTCGTCCTGCTCTTCGGTCTCGCGATGTGCATCATCGGCTCCCTCGTCCTCTGGCTCACGAGCGGCCCGATGCCCGCGCTCGTTGCGATCATCACCGCGGGTTCCTACATCCTCGCGTACACCCCGCTCAAGCCGATCACGATCTCCAATACGCTCGTGGGCGCGATCCCCGGAGCGCTGCCGACGATGATCGGGACGGCTGCGGTTGCGCCCGGGATGGGCTTTGAGCCGCTGGGTGACAAGATCGGGCTGACATTGTTTTTCCTGATGTTTGTGTGGCAGCTTCCCCACTTCTTCGCGATCGCGTGGATGTGCCGCGCGGATTACCAAGCGGGCGGTTTCAAGATGCTCCCGAGCGTTGACCCGCAGGGCAATCACACCGCGGCGGTGATGATCACAACGGCGGCGTTGATGATCCCGGTCGCGTTGCTGCCGCTGGTCGTGATCCCCGAGCTCGCGGGATGGGCAACGGGCGCCGCGGCGGTGATCCTCGGGCTGGGGCTCGTCGCGATGTCGATCCGCTTTGCGCGGTCGCGCACAGACAAGGATGCACGGGCGGTCTTTTTTGGCTCGATCATCCATCTCCCGGTGTACCTCATCGTGCTCGTCGGCGAGGCGCTTGTCAGGTTCTGGATATGAGCAGTGAATGCCCCGCGATCGATCTTTCTGGTCTCTCGGTGACCTACCGCACTCGGAACGCCGAACGGCGTGCCCTCGACGGGATTTCGCTCCGCGCGGATAATCAGCTTGTTGCGATGCTCGGTCCCAACGGTGCGGGCAAGTCCACGCTGATGGGCGTGCTCTGCGGGATGATCGCTCCGGACGAGGGGACGGTGACTTCGCCGACGACCCGTGAACAACTCGCGATCGTGTTCCAGACGCCGGCGCTCGACGAACTGTTGACTGTCCGCGAAAATATCCTGCTCGCCGGCGCGATGCACGGCATGAGCAAAGCGGGCTCGCTGACCCGACTGAGCGAGCTCGCCAGACCGCTCCATCTCGATGACCGTCTCAGCGACCAGGTGCGTCACCTCTCCGGCGGGCTCAAGCGGCGGGCTGATCTTGCGCGGGCGTTGATCGCGGACCCCGGTGTGCTGCTGCTCGACGAGCCCACGACCGGACTCGACATCGAGGCTCGGCAGCAGTTCTGGTCGTTCCTCGGCTCAAGGAGGCGTGATCGACCGATGACAATCCTGCTTGCGACGCACCTGACCGAGGAAGCGCAGCACGCCGACCGGGTGCTGCTTATGCGTGAGGGACGCATCATCGCGGACGACACACCCGCGAATCTCAAGCACACCCTCGGGGATCGGATCCTCCGCGTCCAAACAACCGATCCATCGGCGGTACGCGACTGGGCGTCGGCATCGGGGCACGAGTTCCGAGAAGGGACAGAGATGGTCCTGATCGCGGACGCGAACCAGGAGATGCTCGCTTCCTGCCCGGATGGGAGAGCAACAATGACGCTTGCCGTGCCGACTCTTGCGGATGTGTACTCGTGGCACGCCGGCGTCTGCATGGAGCTGGAGGCGGCATCATGAGGACCCTCACGCCGACACTCGCGCTGACGAAACGCGAGCTTCTCCGTCAGACACGCCAGCCATCGCGCGTGGTGGCTTCGATCGCGACGCCGCTGCTTGTCTGGGCGTTCTTCGCGGGTGGGTTCGCGGGTGCTGTCGGCGATGTTGATGCGTCCAGCGGCACAAGACTCGGGGCATACATCATCCCCGGGATGGCATCGATGACCGTCCTCTTCGCATCGATCTTCGCGTCGATATCGCTCATCCAGGATCGGCACGACGGGTTTCTCCGAGCCGCATTAGTCTCGCCCGCTCCGCGGTGGTCGATCGCTCTCTCAAAGATCACCGCGGGATCAATCCTGGCACTCTTACAAGCGGCGATCGTTCTGCTTGCGCTCCCTTTCCTCGGGGTAAAACCGGCACCGGTTGGGGTGCTTGGTGCATTGATGGCGCTCGCGTGCATCTCGATCTTGCTGATCGGTATCGGGCTCGCAATGGCGTGGATTGTGGATTCCACCCAGGGGTTCCACGGCGTGATGAACGCATTGCTCATGCCGCTCTGGTTGACCTCCGGCGCGGTTTTCCCCGTCGATGATGCCGCGGGCTGGCTCAAGTTGATCGCCTACGCGAACCCGCTCACCTGGGCACAGACATCGATGCGTCTCTCGCTGGGGATGGACAACGCGAGCCAATCGCACACAACGATCGCATGGGTCGTAACACTCGGCTCCGCGCTCGCGGGATCACTGCTCGCGATCATCGTTCTCTCCCGAAGCAAACCCACCCGCTAGAATCTGCTCATGAACCAACGCGTGCTCATCCGTTCCCTTGCGCTCCTCTCGGTTACCATGCTCGGGATCGCGGTTTTCATGCTGTTCCAGGCCCGCAAGCCTGCGGGCTTCGTCGAACCGACCTACGAGCTCCAGGAGCAGCCCAACCCCTATGCCGGCTTCAGCATCCCGGAGTTCAGACTCACGGATCGCAACAACCGGCCCATCGATCAGACGGTTCTCGACCACCGCTTCACCGTCGTCGATTTTTTCTTCACCGACTGCCCGCTGTATTGCCCCGTGATGACCTCGGAGATGCGCCGCGTGCAGGAAGCGACCAAGGGCAGCGATCTCCAACTCCTTTCGATCTCCATCGACGGTGAGAACGACACACCCGAACGCATCGACGGGTACGCCAAGGCGTTCGACGCCGAGCCCGGCCGCTGGCGATTCGCGACCGGTGATCCTGAGGCCGTTGCCGATCTTGTTCTCAACGGGCTCAAGTTCCACATCCGCGGGCGTGCGGCGACGCTCGCGGCGGGCGAGACCCAGCTCGAGCACCCCACAAAGCTGATCCTGATCGGGCCGGACCGGACCGTCATCGGGCTCTACACCTACAACAACCCCGAAGAGATCGACGAACTGATCGCGACCGCGCGTCGGCTCGTTGCCAAGCCTGTGCCGTGAGTTATTTCTTTGCGATCGCCGCCTCGATTTCGCTGACTGTCTTGGGGATCATCGATGACAAATTCTTTGATCCGGTTTCGGTGACGAGGATATCGTCCTCGATGCGGATGCCGATCGAGTCTTTTTCGATGTAGATCCCCGGCTCGATCGTCACGACCATCCCGGGCTTGAGCTTCACCGAGTTCGGGCCGGGGTCGTGGGTTTCCAGCCCCATGTGGTGCCCGATGCTGTGCGGGTAATAATCGCCGTACCCCGCATCGGAGATCACCTTGCGCGCCGCCGCGTCGACCTGCGCCATCGTTGCACCGGGCTTGACAGCTTTGATCGCAGCGGTCTGGGCCTTGAGGACAACCTCGTACAGTTTTTTCTGCTCCTTGGAAAACTTCCCGTTCACGGGGAGTGTCCGGGTGATATCCGATGCGTAGCGGTTGATCTCCGCGCCGCTGTCGAGCACCATGAGATCCCCGTCGGCGGTCATCTGATTGTTCGCCTTGTAATGCAGCACCGTCCCGCGATGCCCGGAGCCCACGATCGGATCAAACGCGTTCCGCATCGATCCCTCGGATTGGAATCCCGCGACGAGTTCGTTCTGCAGTTCGCGTTCCCCGATGCCGGGCCTGATCACTCGACAGACGCGGTCGATCCCCGCCGCCGTTGCTTTGATCGCCGCACGAATCTGCTTGAGTTCCGCGGCGCTCTTGACCATCCGCATCTCGGTGAGCAGATCGGAATGGTCTTCGATCGAGCAGCCCGGGATCCGTGCTGAGACCTTCTGCATCATCTCATAATCAGCGGACACCGGCTGGTTGTACGCCGCGAGCGGGTGCAGCAGGGCGAGCTTCCGTGAACGCTTCGCCGCCTCGGTCATCATCCGGGGCAGATGCAGCGTCCGCAACACGGTCTCGAACCCCGTGTCCTTGCGGAGCTTCTCGCTGATGAGATCGCGGTAGCCGTCCCACACATCGATCTCCGGGTTCACCGGTTTCAGAATCAGCACGATCCGCTTCTTCGGATCCGGGTTCCCACCGTCGAAGAGCACCATCGCCCCGGGCTCGGTGAAGATTCCTGTCAGATACGCGAAATCCATGTTGGGCATCCACTCGCCACGCAGCGGCGGCGCCCCATCACCCGACATCACCACGCCCACCGCGCCCTTGAGAGCACGCAGCACCCGGTTCCGACGCTCGGCGTATTCCTTCAACGGGATCCCCGGTTCAACGATTCCTGCACTGCTCATCTCCGCTCTCCCATCGCGAGCGCGCCAAGCAGCGCGGCTTCGGCTTGCGCCGATCGCATCGTTTGCTTCCCGAACCCCGGCACTGCGCCAGCCTTGATCGCTTCTTCCATATGCTCAGCAAAATTTGTGATCAGCATCGCCGCGGGGTCGCTCTCGCCCAGCCCGCGGATCAGCTCGATCCCCGACTCTGTATCGAACCGTCCATCGAGCACCCGGTTGACAACGAGCAGGTCAACTTCGCTCATCATCCCGGCGAGCTCTTCACCGTCATTGACCCGCCGAACATCCGCCCCGGCAACAAACCCACGGATCGCGCTCTGGAGCGCGAAGGCATCGGGGCCACAGTGCCCGACCAGCACGACCACCTTCTTCGATTCACTCACGGGTTCCTCCTTCGGTACCACTTCCAGGCGGATCTTATGCGCCGTGACCCCAACAACCACCGCCCCCACCCGATAGATCCTTGGCTCGGTTGATTCCGACACGATCCCGTGGTGTGCGGCTCGCACCGATCGGCCGCTCAGCGTATCAAGCCCGACGCCCTGCGCATACATTGTGACGAACTTTCTTAGGACTCCATCAAAGACCGCCGCGGGAATCCCGCGGCCGCCGGCTCGGTCCCGCTCAATCCCTGCATCCGCGGGAGTCCACGCGGCCCATTCCGCATCCACGGCTCGATCGATGACTGATTGAGCATCGTCGCAGTTGGTCGCGGCATCCCCGATCCGGTCGATTGCGTCCATCCGGATCGCCTCAAGCACCGGGAGCAGTTCCTTGCGTACACGGTTCCGCAGGAGCCCAAGATCGTCGTTGGTTGAATCGTGCTGGAAGCCAACGCCGGCGTCTTTGCAGAACTCTACGAGCTCCACCCGTCGGACACCGAGGGCGGGGCGGACCACGGAAACGGTGCCGAGCGATCTCGTCGACGGGATCCCGCTGAGTCCCCGCACACCCGCGCCGCGGATCATGTTCATGAGCACGGTCTCGGCTTGGTCGTCCGCGTGGTGAGCTGTCGCGATGTATCTGCATCCTGCGTTGCTCGCGATCGTGAGCAACGCCTCGTAGCGTGCATCGCGTGCGTTTTCTTCGAGGTTTCCCGGTTGGTTCAGAACCCTCACCGAGCCGTGCGCAAACATGCATCCGAGCCGGGCGGCGAGCATCTCGACACAAGCCCGGTCAGCCTCAACGGATTGGGCATCGCGGATATCGTGCGTGATGTGTGCGATCAGTGGTTTGGGATCCACCATTGCCATCACCACTGCGAGGGCGACGGAATCCGCCCCACCCGAACACGCGACGACCGTGCACCGGTCTTCGTCCCGCACGGCGGCTCCGCCGGTGAGTTCCCGCCAACGGCGCAGGATACGCGCGGCGACCGGGTGCTTGCGCCCGATTCTGCTCTCCGTATCCGTGGCGGGTTGCTCGTTCTGCGACAGATCCATGCGGGGATGATATTGTGGTACACTGCCCGAGATCCGGGCAGCCGCCCAAAGGAGATAGACCGGTGCAAGTCGGACCCAACGAACCTGCTATCCAAGCCGAGCCAGTGACCGCTACGCAGTCCGATCCCCAGGTCGGCTCGCTGACCGGGCACACCCAACCTGAGCAGTCCGCAACAGAAATAGCGGACAGTTCGCCCGCCAGGCCGCTCACGCTCCTTGAGCGCGCGAGGGAGAACCCGCTGCTCCCCAGCTTCCTGCTCATCGGTGGCGTGATGCTAATGATCGTGATCATGTTCCGGTCGCTCAAGAAGAACCACTCGACCCGGGCGACAAGGGATCGGAACACGGGATCGCCCGCCGAGCGGATCGCGGAGATCCATGAGCGGGCGCAGTCCTCGATGGCGCCCGCGAACAAGGCGATGCTGGACGCGGAGGAAATCACCCGGCGGTTGAGCGCCCAGCTCGACAACAAAGCCGCGCGTCTTGAGTTGCTCCTTGAGGAAGCGGACGCAAAGCTCAGCGAGCTCAACCGCGTCCTTGCGGGCGCGGAGCGTTCAGCCAACCGCAGTATCCCCCCCCGTTCGCCCGACCCGCTGTATGCGGCATCGCAAGACGATCGCATGCCCGCTCCTCGTACGCTTGATCCGAGCTTGCTCGATCGCGCACGCATGGACCAGGATCTTGCCGAGCGTGGCAGCATGCACACAACGCCCCCGTCGCAGATGTCCACGGGATCGGCGCAGGACCAGATCAATGAGCGCATCCTGCGATTGGCAGACGATGGGCTGGGTTGCATCGAGATCGCGCGTTCACTGAACCAGCCGGTTGGGCAGGTCGAGCTGGTGCTGAACCTCCGCAAGTCTTCATAATACAATGCAGCGACGACACCCCGCCACCGGATAAACCCTAGATCCCGCTCGCTAGATCTCCTCCACCGAGGTTCAGCCGACCCAGTCCCCCTCGACGCGCATCCCCGTAGGGATCATGCATGCGTCGCCGGTCTCGGTCATTGTCGCGACCGGGTAGGCGCAGTAGTCGAGGCTGAACGCACCCGCCGGGCGGTGGTTGCCCGACCAGCCCAGCCCGCCGAACGCGAGCTTGCTGCTTGCGCCGGCGGTGCCGCAGTTGATATTCCGGCACCCCGCGTGGGCGTGCGCCAAGAATGCCTGCTGCTGGTCCTCGCTCGCGCTGAACAGCGAGGCGCTCAAGCCGTAGCGAGTCGCGTTTGCCTGCTCCATCGCCTCATCGAACGACGATACTGTGCACACCCGCAGCAGCGGCCCGAAGAGTTCCTCGTCGCACCCGCAGTCGTCCGAATCCCTCGAAAACCGGTCGACCTCCACCACCGAAGGCGTCACATACCAGCCCTCACGACCGGGCAAGCCGGTGGATTCCAGCAGCACGCGCCCGCCGCCCACTTCGAGTTTCTTCTCGAAGGCGAAGGTCGCGTCGCGGGCTTGTTGCGAGATGATCGGGCCCATAAACACGGGCTCGTCCGCACGCGGATCTCCGACAAGCAGGTTCGACGCTGCCTTGATAACCGCGGGGATCACCCGATCCGCGACATCCTCGTGCACGATGAGCCGGCGTGTGCTTGTACAACGCTGCCCGGTGGTGTTGAACGCGCAGCGGACACTCTCGACCACCGCCTGATACAGATCCGCGCTCGGCATCACGATCGCGGGGTTGTTCCCGCCCATCTCCAACGCGATGATCTTGCCCGGGTAGTCCAGGTTCGCTTCCATGATCCGGCGTCCGACCCCCCACGACCCGGTGAACAGCACGCCGTTGACATCGGGGTGCGAGCACAGCGCGGCGGACTCGCTCACGGCGCCCTGGACCAGGTTGAACACTCCGTCCGGCGCGCCCTCTGCGCAGAGCGCTTCGTCGAACATTTCCGCGAGCATCTGCCCCACCGCCGGCGTCTTGTCGCTGGGCTTGAACACGATGGTGTTTCCCATCAGCAACGCCGGGACGATGTGCCCGTTGGGGAGGTGCGCCGGGAAGTTGAAGGGCCCCACCACCGCCATCACGCCGTGCGGATGGAAATGGCAGCTCGCGTTCTTGGTGTCATTGAGCTGAAAATCAAACGCCGACACACGCTGGCGTCCGCTGTGGATCCCCTCCTCGAGGGTGATGTCCACCTTGCCCGCAATCAACCCGGCTTCCGCTTTGGATTCCCAGAGTGCCTTGCCCGTCTCGTCGGAGATCAGCCCGCCGAGGTCCTCGGACTTCGCTTTCGCGATCTCCTGGAAGCGTCGGAGCACCGCGATCCGTCGCTCGATGGGCCAGTCCGCCCACTCACGGATCGCCGAGCGTGCCGCGGCCACCGCCTGCCCGACCGCGTCCGCGTGGGGGGTTCCCGACCACACAACCCGGTCGGGGTGCGCGGGCATGGTCGAAACAATCGCGTCGCCCGGGATCTCGGTCCACGAACCTCCGATCAGGTTCGAAGGCGAACGCCGGAGCACACTCGTCGTGGTCATATTTTCTTCCTTCGTATCAGGATTATTTGTCGGAGATCTTGGCGGGTGTTTTCTTCGCGCTCTTCTTCGACGCGGCTTTCTTCTTCGATGTCTTTTTGGCAAGCTTCTTCCCGGGCACGATCGGGACCCGCATCGGGGTGCAACCAGCCTCGACACCCGGCTCGGCGTGCAAAGCCACCATCGCCTCGGAAGTCAGACGGATATTCCCCGCGCGGTCCACCCGGAACGCGGTCTGGATCGCGCGGAAGTCCCCGTCCGAGTTGAGCACGGACACGATCCCTGTCTTGTCGGTCTGCTCGTGGGGAACGGATGCCCCGAGCTTGGCCGCGAAGGTCGCCTTTACCAGCTCGATCTCTTCGGTCTTGGCGGTGAGGTAGGGGCCGCCGTCGAACGGATCGACAAAGCCGTCGTAGGTAAACCCGAGCCCCTCGAGCATCCGGCGTGCGGGCACCGTCTCCGGGCCGACCTCGCCGAACTGAGCCCGTGCCGCGGGCGGGAGCAGTGAGAGATGAATATCTCCCTCGGGGAGCAGATCGGTCATGAAGCCGCGGGAATACTGACAGAAGCGGTCTGCCTCGTCGTAGCTCAGCGGGATAAAACGGCGTCCGAGCGTGTCCCAGACGAGCGAGTCCCCATCGGAACTGATCGGCGCCATCATCTCCGCGAGAATCGTCGGACGGAACATCGCCCGATGCAGCCCGATGAAGTGAAAACGCACGAGCGCGACGAACCGCCCGAGCTTCATCGAGTGTCCGCGGAAACTCGGCTGGAGGATCAATCCGCCCAGTTCCGTCGGCCCTGATTCATCGAGGTGCACACGCGCGACGGTATGCCTCGTCCCGAACTTGAGGTCCTTTGCATACTTCTCGCGTGTCTCGAGCTTGAAGCACACATTGGGGTGCCCGGGCCCGCCCATCTGCGAGATCACCTGGCTCGTGCCGATGCATCCCTCCGTGCCCATCTCCTCGAGCACGAACATGAAGATATCCGCCATCGAGGTTTTCTCGGATATCCCCCCCGAGGAGACCTCTGCCTTGGGTTTGTGCACGCTCTTGGCGTCCCGAGCCGCACGGAGGAAACTCCTGCGTGAGTTGCGGATCTTGTCCGCGATGATTTCTTTATCCGGTGGCAGGTTGATGAAATGCACCATCTTGCCGAGCTTGTGCAGCGTCGGGAGATCGCTCTGCATCGCGCGCCGGATTACATACATCGGTGTGGGCTTGGCCATGGGTTCAGCCCTCCGATGCCACGCGAGCAAGCGTCCGCTCGATGCACGCGAACACCCTCGGCCAGTCTTCCATCTTCATCACGGGCAGCGGCGGGAGCATCCGCAGATGGAACGGGCCGTGCCCGCAGTAGAAACAGATCACACCCTCGTCGTACGCCAATCGGCATGCCTTGGTGACCTTGGCCTTGTCCCCGCCGAACGGCGTCATCTTCATCATGCCGCCGACGCCGCCGACGATATCTGCCGCGCCGTCCACCGCAGGAAACCACTCGGGGTGTTTTTCCGCGAGCGCCCGGGTGTGCTTGACAAACTCCGCGTGGTGCCCGGCGAACTTGCCGTTGCTGCCGTAGTTCCCGTCGCGTGCAAGCTCATCGAGCACGGCCATGCCGACGGTGAAGTCGCTTGTGTTTCCGGTGAAAGTCCCGCTCAGCAGCCCGGGCTTCGGGTTGTACTGCTCGGTGAAGAGCGTCGCGCACGCCTGCGTCATCTTCCCGACGCAGAACACATCGACATACTCGCCTAGGCCGTACATGTCGTAAGCGAACATCTCCTCCGTCCGCCCGAACGACTGGATCTCGTCGTCCCATACCGCGATGCTGTTCTCCCTGCACAGCTCCATGAGCTGGACAAAGAAATCCTTCTTCGCAACATTGAACCCGCCCTCGCCCTGAACGAGCTCGAAGATGAAGCAGGCGTGCTGCTTGGGGTAACGGTCGATGTACTGCTGTAGACGCTTGACCGCGTAATCAATGAACTTGGTCGATCCGCCCATCTTCTCCGCGGCCCCCTCCGTGTAGAACGGCATGTAGTCGACAAGCGTCGACAAGGGGATCCCCTGACGCCCGCCCGCAGAATCCCCGAGCTGGCACATCGTCACGCTGCGACCCATGAAGCAGTCCTCGAACGCGATCACCCTCGACGCCGGGGCGTGCTTCTGGTAACACACCTTGAGCGCGCTCTCGTTGGCCATCGCGCCCGAGGTGGTGATGAACGCGTGCTTGAGGTTGGATCCCTTGCTCGCGTGCTCGATGAGCTTCTCGCCGAACTCGTACGCACCGAAGTTTGTCTGCAGGTTCCCGTGCTTGGTGGACTCGTTGATCCCCGCGACCAGCTGCGCCCTGAGCACATTCGGGTTCCCGTGCCCGAGGAAATGCACCCCGATGCCGGTGAGCATGTCCCACTTCACCGACCCGTCGGCCATCTCTACGAGCGCACCGTTCCCCGCGCCGGATCCGAGCGACGGGTACATCAGCCCCCGCCCCTTCACCGCCGCGCTTCGGTCCATAAGCTCCTTGAATGATTCAGCAAGCTCCGGGTTCGGGCCACGGACATCCGTAATCGACGACGCGTGCTCGACGATCTTCTCGACCATCGCGTCGACCATTGCGTTGAGTGTTTCGTCGTGCAGGATCTGGGATCCAACCGTCGCTGTCTGTGTCGTCTGTGACATGAGTAAGCCTCCTTTAGGTTTCCGCCGCGGAACCGCCTGCACTCAGCCGCGCGACCAGAATCGCGAGCAGCTGACAGCGTTCAACGAGGCTTGTCAGATCAATCCATTCGTCCGGGGTGTGCAACCCACCCCCGCGGACACCAAGCGTATCAATCGTCGGCAGACCCGCCGATTGCAGAACATTCCCATCGCACACGCCCCCCGTCGACGCGAACGGCAGCTTCTGCCCCAGCGCCTCGGCGACCGCCCGGGCTTTCAGACCGAGCGACTCCGTCTGAGGCGTCAGCGGCTTGGCGGGACGGTTAAAACTCCGGCGCACAATCACACCGGGAACCGCACCAGAATCAGTCGCGAGCGCATCGAGCATCCCGCCCAATACATCGGCCATCTGCTGGTCCCTGAAGCGGACATTCCCCCACGCCGCCGCAGAATCGGGCACCGCGTTCGTCGCAACCCCACCCCGCAGCGGTCCGATATTCAGGATCATCCCCTCATCCGGCCTCGGCAGCTTCGCGGTCTCAAGGATCACCCGCGCCAGCTCCGTTACCGCGCTCACCCCCTCGGTGAACGCCCGCCCCACATGCGCGCTCTTCCCCACCGTCTCGATCATGAACTGCCCGGATCCCATCCGCTCGATCGCCAGCTCACCGCCGGGAAGCGCTGGTTCCAACGCGATCCCGTAATCGTGCTTGACCGCTTCGTCCCGCAGTGCTTTCTCGGAGTGGTAGGTCCCGGTCTCCTCGTCGGCGTTCATCGTGAAGGTCCAGTTCGCTTTCACGCCGCATTCCTCGAGCGCTTCGAGCGCCGCGACCGCGATCACCAGCCCGCCCTTCATATCGACACAGCCCGGCCCGACCGCCGTTTTGCCCCCCGGCGCGATGCTCAGGTCCAGGAAATCCCCGTTCGGATCGTGCACCGTGTCCAGATGACCCGCGATCATCACACGGTTCTCGGTTGCTCCGTTGAGGCGTTCGCACACCGCCGTCGGAGGCATCCATGCCCCCAGCTCACCGCCCAGGAGCCATTCGGGTTTGGGCTCGGGCTGAACCATGTGGGTCCTCGCGCCGAGCTCCTGCAACCGGATCCCGAACCGCTCGCGAGTCTCCTCGATCGCGTCGCGGTTGTTACCTCCGGTCGGCAAACCGACATGGAGGCGGAGATCCTCAAGGATCGCATCACGGCGCTGCTCGATCGCGTCTGCCACCCGTTGTTCAATCGCGGAAAGTTTCACCGCCAACTGTAGCGGGCAGCCCCCAAAGAACAACTCAAAACCGCCCTCACGGCTTGCAATCGCGGTTTAAATCGGATAGGGCCTGTTCACTCGTGAACAATTTTTCCGAGGTCGATCACCACGCCGTCCGGCTGATAGAGATCGACATTCAGCTCGTTCGTGCTCAGCGATGTCAGCACGACACAGGTCCGACCCGATTCCGCGGCGTTGAGGAAATCGCCGAGCGATGGGCCGGCGTATTTCGCGTTGTTCCGCTGGTTCGCGTGGAAGTGGTAGTGAGCCAGCGAGCGATCCGAGAAACGCATCATGTCGTCGGACGCGACGAATCGCTCGTCACTCACCCGGTCTCTTGCCCGCGGGCGGAAAAGCACCGCGCGGAAGCGGTTGTCGCCATCGGCATCAAGCACGCCCCCATACTCCGTCTTCTCATCCTCACGATCGAGCGCCCGCTGGATGAACAGCTGCTCAACGACCGAGCGATCGCCCAGCGATTCGTCCACGACAAGGATTGTCAGCAGATCCGCCCAGCTAAGCACGGAGGACCAGTCGTTGAGCGACTCGAGTCGGCGTGGCTCGCCCTTCTCCACCTTGCGTTTCTGGTGTTCACGGACGGCTAACCGATCGCTCAGCACTTTTCGGAGCTGGGCCCGATCCATCCCGATCCACTCGGGATGCTGAGCCGCGGCCCAGCGGATCGCCTCAAGGTGACGCAGCTCAAGCCCGGAGCGTTGCTCGCCCGCTAGGCGTGCTACCGCCGAGGAGGCCTCACCCCACCATGACCGGTTCGCCGCCGCACGATCCGCCTCGCTGTTGCGCAGGATCTGGCTAAGCCATTCGAGTTCCATCGCCGACTCCGGGAGGATCCCGAAGGTCCGATCCACTTCCCGGAGATCCGCGAGCAACCCCTCGGTCGGTGCATCCACTGTTCTTCCGCCTGTGCCCCGCTGGAGCAACTCGCGACGCACACTCCGGTCCGGGTCCAGTCGGCTCAGCAGCCCCCAGGCATCGCCGCGGACCCGCTCGGTGACCCTCAGCACGGCACGCTCCTGATCGTCCGCGAGTCCGGCACCCGGGTCGAGGAACACGCCGTAGACCACTGACTCGATCGTTTGTCCGGGGCGCAACGCCTCGATCGCCGCACGCTCGTCGCGTTCGCTGTCCGGGACATTGGGGCTCACTCTCGAATAGCTCCGCACGATCGAAGGCACGAGGTCCGTCCACCCGTTCGTGACGCTCCGCTGGCACAGGACACGCACAACCGCGGGGGATTTCTCCGTCGGCAGAAGCAGCCTCGCCATCCGCATGGAGTCTGCAGCCCCCTCCTCGGAGGTGTCCGACATCAGCAGATCCAGGATCACCAATCGGAGCTCCGGCTCTGTTGAGCTTGACCATGCGAGATTTTTGAACGCCTGTCTCGTCCGCTCGCGGACGCGGACGCCGCGTTCGACCTCATCCCACGCCTGGCGTGCCGCGGCGATCCGGTCCCGCTCGAGCAGGTCCGGGTTCCGCAGATCCAGAAGCGGGTTCCCCGTACTGACAAACCGCTCGCTCTGCATCCCGGAGCACCCGATAAGGGCTCCTGTAATCAATCCCAGTACGATCATCCGGCGGAGACAGCGGTGCGTGCGGTTGGTCATAACCACCAGTGTAGATCCCAGGACATGGATGTGTAGATCCTGAATCCCGATTTCCAGCCGCCCGCCGGATATACTTCTGCGGAACGATTTCAGCCAAGAACGGACAGACCGCACGCACTATGAGCACACGAGTGGAACTCCCCCAGCACAACGAGCCCGCCCAAGGCAAAACCCTCACCGACCGCGTCGCGTTTGTGATCGACCGGATCCGCCCCGCCGTCCAGGCCGACGGCGGTGACCTCGAGCTCCTCGAGGTCACCAAGGACGGTGTCGCACGCATCAAAATGCACGGCGCCTGCGTCGGCTGTCCGTCCTCGGACATGACGCTCCGCATCGGAATTGAGCGGAACCTCAAGGACAGGATCCCCGAGATCACCGCGGTCGAGGCCGTCGAATAGCCCACAATCAGTGGGAACTCATCAACAAACCACCCACTTTCACACTGCGCAAAGTGCGTCCTGTGAACAGCTTGTGGAATTTTTCTTTGCCCGGGCACGCGTCTGCGGTATACTCCCCTTGCCGACAGGACCAATGATGGTCGCCGCGGCATGGAGCCAAGGATGCTGGTCATCACACGAAGAGAAGGCGAAGAAGTCGTCATCGGCGACCCCAAGAACCCCATCGGGGTGGTCCGCATCGCGTCCGTCAAAGGTGAACGCGTCCGCGTCGCATTCGACTTCCCCCGTGATGTCGAGATCCATCGGCGCGAGATCGCCGAGCAGATCGTGATCGAGCTCGAAGCCGACACCTCACCGGTGATCGGAAAGATCAACCCCGCCGCGACCCACTGATCACAACCCTTATTCAAACGAAAAAAACGCTCCGGGGTTCCGGAGCGTTTCTCTTGAGATGCCTCAAACCGATCGAGTCATTCGGGCGAACCCGAAGCCATGTCGTACACCCAGCCCTGGATCGCACGATCCATCGTCTGGATATCGCCGTCGTTGAAGAACAACCCGATCTCCTTGGCCGCCGCCTCGGGCGAATCCGAACCGTGGATGAGGTTGAACGAGTTGGACGAACCAAAGTCGCCGCGGATCGTGCCGGGCTCGGCCTTGGACCCGAAGGTCGCGCCCATCATCTTCCGGCACATCGCGATCGCGCCGACGCCCTGCACCGCCATCACCAGAACCGGCGACGAGGTCATGAACCCGACCAGCCCGTCGTAGAACGGCTTACCCTTGTGATCGCCGTAGTGCGTCCCCGCGAGCTCCTGCGAGATCGTCATCATCTTCATGCCCACGATCGCGAGACCCTTGTCCTCGAACCGGGAGATAATCTTGCCCATGAGCCCACGCTGGACGGCATCGGGCTTGAGAATAATCAGTGTGGTTTCCATCACGAAACTCCGTGTACTTCGGTCAACGCGTCTGCTCGGCAGCCACCCCGCCGAGGGCCGAAACTATAGCCCCCGAACCGCCCCATGCCTGTGATCCCCGCGGTTCGTGATCTGCTCCGACGAACACGCTCGGTCAGACACCCTGGCCCTGATGTCGAACGCCGGCTGAGGCCGCGGCGGATATCATGATCGCTATGCCTAGAAGAGCCGCTGTTATCGCCGCCCTGCGAACCCCCATCGGACGCTATGGGGGATCCCTGGCTTCTGTCCGCCCGGACGATCTAGCCGCCCATGTCATCCGTGCGGTTGTCGACCGGTCTGGCATCGACCCCGCGTTGATTGACGATGTGTACCTCGGAGCCGCGAACCAGGCGGGCGAGGACAACCGGAATGTCGCTCGCATGGCGGCGCTGCTCGCGGGGCTCCCGGCGAGTGTTCCCGGCTCAACGGTCAATCGGCTGTGCGCATCCGGGCTCGACGCCATCAACATTGCGGCGCGGATGATCGAGGCGGATCACGGCGATGTGTTCATCGCCGGCGGAGTCGAGTCCATGAGCCGGGCGCCGTATGTCCTCAGCAAAGCCGGCAACGCGTTCGCACGCGACCAGGAAATCCACGATACTTCCATCGGCTGGCGATTCATCAACCCGAAGCTCTCGGAGCTGCACCATCCCTACGCGATGGGCGAGACAGCAGAGAATGTCGCCCGCAAGTACCACATCTCACGCGCAGACCAGGATGCGTTCGCATTGTCGAGCCAGCAGAAATGGGCTGCAGCAAATGTACGCGGCGCATTCAACGACGAGCTTGTCCCCGTCTCGATCCCGCAGCGCAAGGGCGATCCGATTGCCGTGGATACCGATGAACATCCGCGCCCCGAGACCACGATCGAGCAGCTCGCTCGGCTCCGTCCTGTATTCGCGAAGGACGAGCTCGGCACCGTGACGGCGGGCAACTCGTCGGGCGTGAACGACGGCGCGGCGGCATTGTTGCTTGTCGAAGAGCAGCGGGCGAAGGAACTCGGGCTCACGCCGCTCGCGTTTGTTGGCCCGAGCGCCGCCGCGGGGGTAGATCCCGCCTACATGGGTGTCGGCCCGGTGCCCGCGATTCGCAAGGCGCTCGCCCGTGCAAAATGCACACTCGAAACGATTGATCTTATCGAGCTCAACGAGGCGTTCGCCGCACAGTCCATCGCGTGCGCACGGGAACTGGGGATTGACGAGAGCAAGCTCAATGTCAACGGCGGCGCGATCGCAATCGGGCACCCGCTCGGGTGCTCGGGCGCTCGTATTGTGACGACCCTCATCCACGAGATGAAACGGCGCAACGCGGATCGCGGGCTCGCGGCACTTTGTGTTGGCGTCGGGCAGGGGCTCGCGACGGTGTTCCAGCGGAGCTAAAAGTTTGCTCAGCCCTCTGTGACAATCTTTTCAAACGCGCCGCGGTATCCGGCGACGAGGGCGTCGATCTCTGTCTCGGTCATCGGGGTCGAGAGGGTCGCCGAGCAGCTGTAGATCAGGACAAATCCTTGGTCGAACATGTGGTCGAGCAGGACCTTGATCTTCCGGTTCTCGTCTGCGGTGTTGTACGCCTCGCGGTAATCCCGCGGCGCGGTGGGCTTCATGTGAACCCTGAACATCGAGCCCGCGCCGGTCACGCTTGCGCCGATTCCGGTCTCGCGGATCGCGTTCTTGATGCCCGCCATCGCACGCTCAGCCAACGCGTTGAGCCGATCGACAGCCGGGCGATCGAACTTCTGCATCGCGACAAGCCCCGCACGCATCGCGATGGGATTGGCCGAGAATGTCCCGGAGTGTGGGAAGAGGTAGCGTTTGGATTTCGGGTTCAGAACATCCATCACATCGTGCCGACCGGCGACGGCCCCGATCGCGAACCCGCCACCGATCATCTTGCCCATCGCGGTCAGGTCCGCGTGGATCCCGTACTGCTGCTGCATCCCGCCGAACTCCGTCCGGAAGGTGATGACCTCGTCGATGATAAGGAGCACGCCGTGCTCGGTGGTCCACTCGCGGAGTGCTTTCACGAAGCCGGGCTCCGCGGGGTTAAGCCCCACACGGTGCGGCATGAGATCGAGCACCACGCAGGAGAGCTGGTCGGCGTGCTCGTTGAGCAACGCGATCGCTTTCTCCGTATCGTTGTAGGGGAAGACAACCACATCGTCGATCGCCGAAGCGGGTGTGCCCGAGACCAACGGCACACGGCTCGGGTGGTCCGCGTTGCCCCATGCGTCGGGCGATGGGGACTGGCTGACCTCGACATAGTCGTACGCGCCGTGGTACGCGCCCTCGGCTTTGGCGATCATGGGGCGGTTGGTGTACGCCCGGGCCGCTTTGATCGCGAGCATTAACGCCTCGGTCCCCGAGTTGACAAAGCGGAGCTGGTCGAAGCCTTCGCTGCGTGAGAGCAGGTACTCGGCATACTCGATCTCCGCTTCCGTGCCCATGTTAAACGCCGTGCCCTTGGTGAGTTGGTCGCTGACCACACGCACCATGTCCGGATCGGCGTGCCCGTGGATGAGCGAGGCCATGTTGTTGGCGAAGTCGATCCGCTCGACGCCCTCGACATCGACGATCCGGCACCCCTGCGCGTGATCGACATAGAGCGGGTGCGGATCACGGATGACCGCGTTTCGGCTGACGCCGCCGGGGAGGACTTTGCACGCGCGGGCGTAGAGTTCGGCGCTGCGGGTGGTCTGGGTTTGTGTGCTCATGGCAGGATCCTTGTGCGCTTACTGGATCGGCAGCAGCGGTGCGCCGGTGCGCTGCTGGACATACTCGAACTCCACCCCGGGGCTCAGCTCGACAAGTCTGAACCCATCAGGGGTCACATCGATTACGGCGAGGTCGGTGTAGATCCGGTTGATCACCCCACGCCCGGTGAGCGGGTAGGTGCATGAATCCACGAGCTTGGGATCGCCGGTTTTTGTGCAGTGCTGGGTGATGACATAGACGGACTTGACCCCCGCGACGAGGTCCATCGCGCCGCCGACGGCGGGGATCGCGTCGGGCTCGCCGGTGGACCAGTTCGCCAGATCGCCGTCCTTGGAGACCTGCATCGCGCCGAGAACACAGAGATCGATGTGCCCGCCCCGGATCATCGAGAAGCTGTCGGCGTGGTGGAAGAAGGCGGCGCCCGGGTTCGCGGTCACATGGCGTTTTCCCGCGTTGATGAGCTCGGGGTCGCCCTGGCCCTCCGCGGGCGACGGTCCCATGCCGAGCAGCCCGTTCTCGGTGTGGTAGATCAGCGTGCGTCCCTCGGGGACGAACTTCGCGACGAGCTCGGGGATGCCGATGCCGAGGTTGACATAGGAACCGTTGGGGATGTCCTGCGCGAGGCGCTGGGCCATCTGCTCGCGCGTCCACCCGGTTGTGTTGGTTGGTTGCGTCATGGGTAACACACCCCCGCCGCAACGAGCGCCGATTCGTGCGCCGGATTCGCGACCTCGACGACGCGGTCCGTAAAGATCCCCGGCGTCACAACAATCTCCGGATCAATCTCCCCCGGCTCGACAACCCGCTCGACCTGCACAATCGCGACCTTGGAGCCCATCGCCATGATGGGACCGAAGTTGCGTGCGGTTTTGTTGTAGACCACATTGCCGTGCGTGTCGGCGAGCTTCCCCTTGATCAACGCGAAGTCTGCTTTGAGACCGCGTTCCATGACAAACTCTTTGCCATCAAAGACACGGGATTCCTTGCACTCCGCGAGCGGCGTCCCCACCGCCGCAGGGGTGAAGAACGCCGGGATGCCTGCCCCGCCGGCGCGGATACGCTCGGCGAGCGTTCCCTGCGGGACAAGCTCCAACTCGATCTTCCCGCTGTGATACAGATCCGGGAAAACCGTCGAGTTCGCGGTGCGTGGGAACGAGCAGACAACCTTGGCGACGCGCTGGGCTTTGAGGAGTGCCGCGAGACCGACCTCCCCGCTCCCGCAGTTGTTGCTGACAACGGTGAGCCCCTTGGCGCCCTGGTCGATGAGCGCGTGGATGAGCTCGATGGGGCTGCCCGCCTCACCGAACCCCCCGATCATGACCGTCGCGCCGTCGAAGATATCTTCGACGGCCTTGGCTGGGCTCTGGACTTGCTTGTTGATCATCGTGTGGACTCAGTGGGCGGCGAGCGTTGTTGCATCCTTCACGCGGGTGTATGCAAAGAGCCCCGCCTCGTCGAAGAGCACGCGGTCCTCGTAATCGTTGAACCAGACCGCCTTGGGGTTGCGTCCGACGATGCAGACCTTGCAGCGGTCGGGGGCGCTGCCCGCGTTGCGGAGGATCTTGAAGATCACGACGCCGTTCTCGCTGCCCGCGAGCCCGGGGATCGGTTCGTTCGTAACGGCGACAACCTCGGTCTTGCCCTTGTAGTGCGTGATCGACAAGCGTGCGTGCGCCTCGACACCCGAGAGCCCCTTCTGCGACTCGTTGAGGATCCGCCAGGACTCTTCGATCGGGATGTTGAACGCCTTGTACGCGACGATGTCACGCCCGCAGAAGAAGTAGTGGTTCTCTGCGCCGATGCGTTTCATCTCCCGCTGCATGATCCGCAGCGCGTCCGGGTCGTTGTTGATGTCCTTGATGATCGGCGTCTGGTTCTCGACGGTGATCCAACCGCGTGCGAGCAGCCCGCGCATCGCGTTGCCGGTGTCCTCGACCCACTGGTAGATCCCGTGCTGGTCCTGGATGTAGTTGCCGTCATCGTCTTTCTGGAGGAACTCGTCGGGGTGCTCGAAGTGGATCATGAAGTGGACGCCGACATCGGGGTAGTTTTCGTGGAACGCGTCGAGCATCGCAAAGAAAGTCTCGTCGAAACGCTTGGGATAGAAGGCCATCTCCTTCGTCCCGATGCGGATTGATTCGATGCCGACCTCGGCGAGCGCCGCGAGCCATGCAGCGATCTTGTTGTTGTTGAGGACCATCGGGTCGCCTCCCGAGAGCAGGATCTCGCGGAGCTTCTCGCGACCGGACTTGGGGTGGCGTCCGCCATTGGCGGCGACCTGCGCGTTGAAGTCCCTGATGTACGCGGTGATCTCGGGGATTTTGGCGAGCCCTTTCTTCGCAACGGTGCCGTCCTGGCGTGCGATCTCCTTGCGCGCGATCAGTTCCTCCCGGTAGCAGAATCGGCAGTGCGCCGAGCAGGTGGAGACGACATACATCAGCCCCATCTCGTACTTGTGCAGAAGACCCTCGACGGGGGAGTAGTCCATCTGGTTGCCCGGATCCTCGGAGCCCGCGAGATCCATCGTCTCGTCGGGGCTCGCCTTGACGAGGCGCTGCATGGGCTTGCTCTTCTGGGCGAGCTCGGCGTAGTGGCGTGTCACCTTGACGGGCATGCGTTTTTCCACATCCCGGTCGCTTCCCTTGAGCCCGCCGAGCTGGACAAGTTCCTGAGGCTGATAGAACCCGCTGAGGTCTGCCGGTGCCTTGCCATCGATGAACGGTGCGAGCCCGTTGATGATCTCACGCTGATACTGCGGGCTCTCGACGCCTTCGAGGAATGCCTGCTCTTTCTGGGTCGGGGTGTATTCCTGGGTCTGCGTCATGAATGGGGCTCCATCAGTCAAGGGTTGGTCGGATCGGACCGAATTTTGTAATCAGATGCACATTGGGCACGGAATATTGTAATACACTGACCATCGGAGTGCCAGCATGTCCATAAAAGATCTCATCGCCCAGGTCAGCGAGCGGCTGACACCCACCGAACGCCGGATCGCCGGCGTGGTCCTCGAGGACCCCACCCTCCTTGCCTTCGGGACGGTATCGGACCTCGCGAATAAGGCAGAGACGAGCAGACCTTCTATCGTCCGTTTCGCGACCAAGCTTGGGTTCGAGGGATACACGGACCTGCAGAACTGGATCCGCGACGAGCTCTCCAGCCGGCTCACCAGCCCGAGCCATCGGATCCGTCACCAGCACGAAGCCGCCGGCCCAATCCGGCGTGCGATCGACGAAGCGATCCACCAGACCTTCGACGCCCTCGAAGGGGATCAGCTCACCGTCCTCGCGGCTCCGATTGCCGACGCAACGAATGTCTGGATACTCTCGGGCGAGACCTCGATGGCGGGCGCCCATGCGCTGCACAGCGGGCTCTCGATGGTCCGTCCCGGTGTGCATCTGGTCGTCGAACATTCCGCGGGGCGTGAGCTGAGCGGCGCCGCACCCGGTGATGTTGCGGTGGTCTTCGATTTCAGCCGATACCGTCGCAACTCCATACTTGCTGCCCGTGCGCTTGCGGAGCTCGGGGTGCAGATCGTTGCGGTCACGGATGGGCCGCTCTCCCCGCTCGCGTCGCTCACGGAGACCTGGGTGGAGCTCAGGATCCCGCCTGTGGGCCCGTTTGATAGCTCGGTGCCCGCGGTGCTGACCGCCGAGCTGGTTGTTGCCCGGGTGGTTCAGATGCTCGGCGACCCGGCCCGCGACCGGATCGATCGGCTCGAATCGCTGTGGCAGGCAACGGATGTCTATCTTAAATACAGCCCACGACCAAATCGGGAGGGCTGAATCCGCAGGCCGGGGCTTGCTCCACGGTTCACCGTGTTTACTCCGTCGTTATTTGTGTTGCTGCAAACTGAACTTTTTCGGCACCACCTGGAAAACGGCTTCCTCTGACACATCGTTGCTGGGCGCAGGGTTTTGAACCGTGATGGTGTGGTATCCCGGATAATACACATCGGCGGGTGTTAGTCGTGCACGCAGCAACCCCCGTGAAACGAACTCGGTTTCACGAGGAACCCCATTGATCAGAACAACGGCTCCCGGACGGAAGTTGTCGCCACGGACCTTGAAGTTGTATGGATCATCCGTGCTGGCTGGATAAATGTCGAAGGCCGGGCTTTGCTGCTCGGTGATGGCGGGATGAAGCTCATGGATCTCGGGGACCCGATACTTGATATCAAAGGCAAGTGGAACCGAAGTCCCGCCGCTCTCAACTTCGACAAACTTGACCACATTCCCGTTTCCATCGACGAGGCGTTCCAGATACGCCGTCCCGTTCGATGGCGTGTACACTTCGACATGCACTCGGCGAGGGGTTTGTACCAGGGAAGTCGGCACGACTGCCCGGAGCTCTGACGGACCGAAGTAGTCTGTTGCCAGACTTACTCCATCAAAGACGATCACCGAATCGGCATTGAAGTTTCCGAACTTCGGTTCTTCATACCCTTGCCAATAGGGTACATGCTCCGGTCCCCGCACATGGATCATGACGCCGGTTTCTCCCGGCTGGAGCTCCCCACCGGGCTCGATCTGGTTGGGCTCGACTGAGGACGCCACGGGGATCGGCGCTGCGATATTAAACACCCGCGTTTCGCTGTCACCGCCGCCGGGTCCCGGCGCACTGAGCTTGACCGGCACGAGTCGCGGCCGGTCGTAGCTTGATTCAACAAGCCGAGAGTTCAGAATCCCGTTGTCGACCGATTGCACAAACCGGGGGAGCACGACA
>JAGQOC010000080.1 GCA_020427745.1 Phycisphaerales bacterium
CGAAGACCTTGTCGAGGGTGTAGCGAGCCCAGAAATCAAACATATCAGCGACATCCGCGAGCTTCGAGCCCGTCCGCTCGATGCCGGCGTTGATCCACATCGCGCTCTGGAGCGACGAGCGTACATCGCCGAGGTCGAGTTCCGCGCGTGAGCTGTTCTGGATCGACGAGACAACCGTGAACGGGCGCACGGGATGGTCGGTGTTCCGCCCGGCCGCTTCCTCGCCCGCGATCGCACCCATGACCAACCCTTCCAGTAGCGAGTTGGACGCGAGCCGGTTCGCCCCGTGCAGCCCGGTGCAGGAGACCTCGCCCACCGCCATCAGGTTCTCAACATCCGACCATCCTCGGAGATCCGTGCGCACGCCGCCGATCGTGTAGTGCGCCGCGGGATGGACCGGGATCAGATCCCTCGCCGGGTCAAGCCCGAACGAATCGAGCGTCGCGAAGATCCCGGGGAATCGTTTGTCGAAGCCCTCGATATGCCGGCAGTCGAGCCAGACATGCTTGCCGCCCTGGATCGCGATCTGCTTGATGATCGCCCGAGAGACGATATCCCGCGGCGCCAGCTCGCCCAGCTCGTGCACGGTGTGCATGAACCGATTCCCCGCGTGATCGAGCAGGTGCGCCCCCTCGCCGCGGACGGCCTCGGAGATGAGCGCCCTTGCCGCGCCGGGGACATAGAGCGTCGTCGGATGGAACTGGACGAACTCCATATCCGCGAGCGACGCGCCAGCGCGGTACGCCATCGAGATGCCGTCGGAGGTTGCAACACGCGGGTTGGAGGTCTCGCGGTAGATCTGCCCCGCTCCGCCCGCGGCCAGGATCGTTGTGCGTGCCCAGATGACCTGCAGCCCGTACCGTGTGTGCCAGGTGATCGCGCCAACGACCGGCGAACCGATCTCATCGGATGCGGTAAGAAGATCGATCACAAAGCAATGATCGAACAGACGGATCCTGGGTTCAGCCTTGGCCCGTTCGATGAGGCAACGCTCGAGCTCCATCCCCGTGCCGTCGCCCCCGGCGTGGAAGATCCGCGACGCGTTGTGCCCGCCCTCGCGTCCGACCATGAGCTTGCCGTCGGCGTCCTTGTCGAACTCCATCCCCCACTCGATCAGCTCACGGATCCGCTTTGGCCCCTCGGTGCAGACCAGACGCACGGCGGGCTCGTCGCAGAGCCCGGCGCCGGCGACCATCGTGTCCTCGATGTGCGCCTCGATCGAATCGTCCGCGCGCAGCACGCCCGCGATCCCGCCCTGCGCCCAAGCGGTGTTGGTCAGCGTGATCGATTCTTTCGCACAGACGATGACATCGCCGCCAACTGCCGCGCCGATCGCCGCGCGGAGCCCCGCAACGCCGGACCCGAGCACAAGCGTGTCACAGAAGATCTGCGGCAGCAGCCCGGTGCGGAAAGGGATGAGGTATCGGCGTTCGTCGTAGATCGGGGGCAAGTGGTGTTCTCCGGTCAGTGCTTGCAGGCGCACGAAGCGTTCCCGCACCCGCCGTCCCCGCAGGTCTCGGGTTCGGGCATCGGTCCGAGCAGGGTGTGGACCTTGGCGTTGAGATGCCAGGCGTGGTGCTCGAGGTGCCAGCAGAAGTAGGCGCTGATCTTCTTCACGCTCACCGGGCCTCGGTCCGGGTGGAGACCCTCGCGGTTCCACTGGTCCTCATCGAGCTGGGCGAGCAGCGCAAGCCCCCACGCCCGGGTGGTGTGGATCATGGCAAGGTCGCCCCCGATCGGTGGGCAGAGGTGCGAGCCCTCCGTGCAGCCATAGATCCCGCCGTCGATAAACGCGTGCTCGTCCCAGAGCGCGAGCGTCGGTCGGTCCTCGGCGATGATCCTGCGGATCCGGTGCACCCAGACCGTCTCCGCATCCGCGCAGTGCCCGAGCAGCACGCGGATGGGCCAGCGACCCACCCCGGCGTCCGGGAGCCACGCCCGGTCGATCGCGTCGTTGTCGAGCTCGCAGACCCGCGGATCGAAGTGGTCGATCCCGACGCTCATCCTCCCGACAAGCTGGTCGGTCGGCAGGTCCATGATCGAGCGGAGGCTGGGTTTGGGAGGGAACCGGTCGTCAAGGGTTTCGGTCATGGGCAATGGTACGAACACGGAACGCGAAAATCCGCCGGGGCTTAGACCCCTTCGAGGATCTCAAGCATGGGCCCGATGTGCTTCTCGTAGTTCCGCCAGCGTTCCCGGCTGGACTTGTAGATCGGCTGGCGGACCTGCCCGATGCTCGCGGTGTGGACGGACTGCTTGTTCTTGTGGTGCTCCATGCACGCGGAATCAAACTCCAGCCCGATGTGCTCAAGAAGCTCTCTGACATGAGGCTCCGGATCCGCGGTCAGTTCCTCGTAGCGAGAATCGAGGATACTGATGTCCAGGACATCCCGCCAGTGGTCCATCGTTTTCAGGTACCCAAGATACTGACGGGCGCAGGTCTCGAGCCCGCGGGCGTACTGCAGATTCGGACCGAACCGCTGAAAATAGATCGACAGGCAGGTATCTCGCGCGTCACGCACACAGTGGATGTAGTGCGCCCCGGGGAGGAGCCTCGAGACCGTCCCCAGATAGATATAGTTCTCCGGCATTTTGTCGCAGACACGGGTGGTTTTTTCTTCCGCAAACGCATCCCTGAGCATCCCCAGATACCGCTGGGCGTGCGCGTTGATGACCGGCTGGGTCAGCCCGTCCGTCGGCTGCGCGTGCACAATCTCGTTGATGACCGGGCTCTCGCCCACGCCCCCGGCTTTGGGGTGCGAGGCGATGATCTGCTCGGTCAGCGTTGTCCCCGAGCGAGGCATGCCAACGATCAGAACCGCCCGCGATGCATCAACCTCCGCGGTCGGCATGCCCTCGATGATGTCCTTGGTGTATTTGGCGAGGTGGGCATCGAAGTCATCGGGCGGCTGCTCGCCCGCCATCGTGTTTCCCCGCTGGAAACACTCAAAGGCCTTGTCGTACTCTCCCTCGGCGTCGTACAGGTGCCCGAGCGCGAAGTTCAGCTCCTCTCGGCGTGTCCGCGGGATCTCCGGGCGTTCGAGGGCCTTGGTTACCACATCAATCCCCTCGCTATTTCGTTTGAGCTGGCGTGCGAGCTGCCCGTAGAGGACGGAGAACATCGCGTCCTGATCCGCGTCCATGTGGGCTTTGATGAGTTCCAGCCCCATTGCCGCGTTTCCCGAGGACTGGTAGAGCAACGCCTTGAACGAGATCGCCCGCCCGAACGATGGATTGATCTTGAGCGCCTTATCGAGGGCCTGGTGGGCATCGCGGACCTGATTCAGCTTTCGATGAGCCTCGGCGAGCCCGCAGTAGATGTCCGGGTTGTGGGGCTGGAGTTGGGCCGCGAACTTGAGATGCCGGAGCGACTCGCGGGCCCCATCGGTGCTCGAGAGCGCAAACCCGAGCATATGCAGGACCGCTGGATCTGTTGGATTCTTGGCTAGGGTCTCACGGAGGAGCGCGATCGCGACCTTGTACTGCCCCGCATCGAGGAGCGCTGAACAACGATGGATGATCTCACCCCGAGCCGTTCCCCCAAACCCTGTCCCAACCTGCGTCATCCGTATCCTCCGAGCATCAGCACCCAAAGGCAGAGCATACGCGCCCGGGATCAGAATACCCCCGATTATGCAAGCGGTTTCCGGAGCACGATCCGCTTGATTCCGCCCCTTGTTCGCTAGAATCAGGGCCCGTCGCTCGACGGACCGAACCACGGACCGGAGCCCCCCGCGATGACCACCGCCGACCACGCCGTCCTTTCGCTTGATGGAGCCACGATGCACACACCGCTCGACGCCCCCGCGTTGTTCCCATCCAGACACATCGGGCCGCGCGACGCGGACCTGACGGCGATGCTCAAGACGCTCAACGCGTCCTCCGTCGAGGAGTTCGTCGCGCAGGTCGTCCCGGCCGACATCCGCTTTGATGGCTTGCTCGATCTCCCCGACGCACGGACGGAGTTCGAACTGCTCAGAGACCTCAAAAAGATCGCGTCACGCAACACGATCTACCGCTCGTGCATCGGGATGGGCTACCACGGCACCATCACCCCGAGCGTGGTGCTCCGCAACATCCTCGAGAACCCGGCCTGGTACACGCAGTACACCCCCTACCAAGCGGAGCTCGCGCAGGGTCGTCTCGAGGCGTTGCTGAACTTCCAGACCATGATCGCGGACCTCACCGGGCTCCCGCTCGCGAACTCGTCGCTGCTCGACGAGGGCACCGCCGCCGCGGAAGCAATGAGCATGGCGATCCAGCTCGCGAACGGCAAACGCCGGCGATTCCTCGTCGCCGCCGATTGCCACCCGCAGACGATCGAGGTTGTGCAGACACGCGGCAACTCGATGAACATCGAAGTGCTCGTGCAATCCGCCAAGGAGTTTGATCTCGGCGACCCTCAAGTCGCCGGGCTGCTTGTGCAGTACCCCACAAGCGACGGGCGGATCGAGTGCTATAAGGACCTCGCGGATCGCGCGCACGAGGCGGGCGTCACCGTCGTCGCGGCGGCGGATCCGCTCGCGCTCACGCTCTTCACTCCGCCGGGCGAATGGGGCGCGGACATCTGTGTGGGTTCGGCGCAACGGTTCGGCGTTCCCATGGGGTTCGGCGGGCCGCACGCGGGGTTCATGGCGACGCACGAAGAACACATCCGCAAAATGCCCGGGCGGATCATCGGGATCTCGCGCGATGCGCACGGTAATCCGGCACTGCGTCTCGCCGTTCAGACACGCGAGCAGCACATCAAACGCGACCGCGCCACAAGCAATATCTGCACCGCGCAGGTACTGCTCGCGGTGATCGCGTCGTTCTATGGCGTCTACCACGGGCCGAAGGGGCTCAAGCAGATCGCGACACGCGTGCGCACGCTGACGCAGACCCTCCGCGTCGGATTGCTCAAGCAGGGGCACGAGATCGCGGACGATCTCGTCTTCGATACCCTGCGAGTCAGAGTCCACGGCGGGTACCGAAAAGCGGTGCTCGCCGCGGCGGAGATCAAGCAGATCAATCTCCGTGATTTCGAGGACGGCTCTTTCGGCATCACGCTCGATGAGACCAGCGACCGGAAGCTCATCCACGACCTGCTTGAGGTGTTCGGGGGCGAGGATCAAATGGACCTCGACCAGCTCGCGAACGAAGCGAGCATGGGCATCCCCACCGTCTTTGAGCGTACGAGCCCGTTTATGCAGCACGCGGTGTTCAATGAGCACCAATCGGAGACCGAGCTTCTCCGTTATATGTACAAGCTCCAGTCGCGTGAGCTCTCGCTCGCCCACTCGATGATCCCGCTCGGATCGTGCACGATGAAGCTCAACGCAACAAGCGAGATGATCCCGGTGACCTGGCCCGAGTTCGGCGCGATGCACCCGTTCGCGCCCGCGAGCCAGACCCGCGGGTACGCCGAGTTGTTTGAATCGCTCGAATCCTGGCTCAGCGAGATCACGGGTTTCGCCGCTGTCTCGCTCCAGCCCAACGCCGGCAGCCAGGGCGAGTACGCTGGCTTGCTCGCGATCAGGGCGTACCACGAGTCCCGCGGTGAGGGGCACCGGACCGTGTGCCTCATCCCCAACTCCGCGCACGGCACCAACCCCGCGTCCGCGGTCACCGCGGGCATGAAGGTCATCGGCGTTCAGGTCGGTGAGACCGGCGCGATCGATGTCGAAGATCTCCGGCTCAAGGCAGAAAAACACAAGGACGAACTCGGTGCGGTGATGATTACCTACCCATCGACCTGCGGGGTGTTCGACGACAACATCCGCACGATGTGTGATATCGTCCACGAGTTCGGCGGGCTGGTCTACCTCGACGGCGCGAACATGAATGCGCAGGTCGGGCTCTGCCGACCGGGTGATTTCGGGGCGGATGTCTGCCACCTCAATCTGCACAAAACCTTCTGCATCCCCCACGGTGGCGGCGGACCCGGCGTCGGGCCGATCGGGGTCAACGAGAAGCTCAAGCCCTTCCTGCCCGGACACTCGGTGGTGGCGCCGGCGAACGCGGCTGATTCACCGGTTGGCGCGGTCTCGGCGGCGCCCTACGGGAGCGCCTCGATCCTGCCGATCTCTTGGTCGTACATCGCGATGATGGGCCCGCGGGGTCTGAGGAAGGCGACGGAAGCCGCGATCATCAACGCGAACTACATGGCCGAGCGTCTCGCGCCGCACTACGACATCCTGTTCCGGGGATCGAGGGGTCGCGTGGCGCACGAGTTCGTGCTCGACTGCCGGGCGTTCAAGAAATCCGCGGGTGTTGAGATCGACGACATCGCCAAGCGACTGATTGACTTCGGGTTCCACGCGCCGACGATGAGCTGGCCCGTGCCCGGCACGCTGATGGTCGAGCCGACGGAGTCGGAGTCCAAGGCAGAGCTCGACCGCTTCTGCGACGCGCTGATCACGATCCGCGGGGAGATCGCGAAGATCGAATCGGGCGAATACCCGCAGGACGACAACCCGCTCAAGGGTGCCCCCCACTGTCTGCACGCGATGACGGCGGACGACTGGACGCACCCGTACACCCGCGAGACCGCCGCGTACCCCGCCAAGTACCTCAAGGACGCGAAGTTCTGGGCTCCGGTCGGGCGTGTGGACAACCCCTACGGCGACCGGAACCTCGCCTGCTCGTGCCCGACGATGGGCGAGATCAGCGAGTGCGATGTCTCGTAGCGTGTTTTGCGGGCGGGCACACTCGACATCGTGCGGGCTCGGGCAGATACTTCCAAACGCCCTTCGGGCGGACGCCACCTTAGCTCAGTTGGTAGAGCGAAGCTTTCGTAAAGCTTAGGTCGCGAGTTCAAGTCTCGCAGGTGGCTCTTCCCTCTCATGAACGCCCGGCTTGGGCGTTTTTTTCGTGCGCCTTGGGTTTTCATCGGGCGCGGCGGGCATGGGCGTCGCGTAGTCCGGTAGACGCCGGTGTTCGGCGATCGATCGGACCGGAAACGGTCCGAGAAAACTGTGTGCTTCGCCGGAGCGGGAATACCGTTCCGGCTTGTTCTCGAGTGTGGTATGGTGACCTCGCCACGCCAAAGTCACCCCGGAGATCCCATGAATCGCGCCCGATCCTGCTCGCTGCTCTCGCTCGCTTCCGTGCTTGTGTCGACGACCGCCCTCGCCCAGCATGCCCACGACAACTCGTGCGGCGTGAACGGCGAGAACGCGATCGCCGAAACACTGCAAGTCATGCGTCCGCTCGACCAGGCCGCCGGGAGGCTGAGCGATCCATCCGCTCGCGGTGCGTCGCTCGAGGACGGCTCCGTGATCGACATCCTTGTGCTCTACACCCCCGCCGCCCGCACGGGCGCCGGCGGGGTTGCGGAGATCGAGAGCGCGATCGAGTTCGGGTGGGGCCCGCTGGACCAGGCGGCGCTGCAGTCCGAGATCCCGATCAACTTCCGCATCGTCGGCAAGGTCGAGATCAGCTACACCGAGTCGGGGTCGATGAGCACGGACCTCGCACGCCTGCGCATCCCCGACGACGGCGTCATGGACGAGGCGCACGATCTGCGTGATCTGTATATGGCCGACATTGTCATGCTGGTTGTGAACTCCGGCGATGTCTGCGGGATCGCGAATATCGGCGTCGGCCCGGGGAACACCTCGACACCTGAGAACGCGTTCGGTGTGGTCGGACGCGCGTGCATGCCTGTCCCGACGATGGCGTTCGCGCACGAGGTCGGGCACATCATGGGGCTCATGCACGGATGGGATGAGTCCCCCTGTGACAACGGCGGGTCGACCTACGGCAAGGGGTATGTCGAGCCGACCGACGCGTTTATGACCATGATGGGCACGGGGGCTGCCACGCGCGAGGCCCGGTTCTCGAACCCGGATGTGCTCCGATTCGGGGTCCTGCCGACGGGTGTCCCGATCGGTGATCCACAGGAAGCGAACGCCGCCGCGGCGATGATCGGCGCGGCGCCTGTCATCGCCAAATACCGCAACCGTGATCTCAACGCCAACGGCATCCTCGACGAGGACGAAATCACCGCGGGCACCCTCGCCGATTGCAACGGGAACAACTATCCGGATATCGGTGAGCAGGATTTCAACCGCAACGGGATCCCCGATGAGTGCGATATCGCGATGGGCACGAGCCTGGACGCGGACCTCGACGGCGTGCCGGACGAGCTCGAGCTCCCGCACATCATGGTCAACCAGAATGCCATCGGTAACCAGACCGGCGTGGACTGGGCGCACGCGATACATGATCTGCAGGATGCCCTCGCGCTTGCCCGCGCCTCGGGTGATATTGAGGAGATCTGGGTCGCCGTCGGGACCTATCTCACCGGCACCGACGGGCAACGCAGCAGGCAGTTCAACCTCATCGCGGGCGTCAACATCCGCGGCGGGTTCCTCGGGTCGGAGTCCTCCCCCGACGAGCGGATGCCCGATGTGTATACCACCTTGTCCGGGGACCAGCTCCAGAACGACGGGGAGCTTGTGGGGGATGTCAAAGCCGACAACTCCCTGCATGTTCTGATGGTCAACCGCCAGTACGGGCCGATCCTCCTCGACCGGCTGTATGTCCAGAGCGGGTACGCGGACTCCAACCTCAACTGCGGCGGGTTCATGGACCACGGCGGCGGGATCTTCGCGTTCAACGGGGATGTCGAGATCCGCGAGTGCGAGTTCCGCTACAACGCCGCGTTGATCGGTGGCGGCATGGTCATCAGCAACGGGACCGTCTCCCGCGTGCACGATAACTTCATCCACAGCAACACCGCCCTCGAAGCCCTCGCATATTCAAGCCTGGGCACCAGCCCGTTCCGCGGGTACGCGGGCGGCGTGCAGCTCAACTCCAACCTCTCGGGCGAGGACTTCCAGTTCGTCAACAACCGGGTGCAGTTCAACGAGGACTACCAGTTTGTCTCGGGCGTGTACATCGCCGGTGGTGCCCCGGTCTTCGCCAACAACATCATCACGAACAACACCTCCTACGGCACCTATGGCGCGAGCGGGCTGTATCTCAATCTGGTTGACGATGTCGAGATCAGCAACTGCGTGATCGCGTACAACACCGGACCGGTTGCGTTCAGCAACTACAACAGCGGCCTGCAGGGCGGGCGGTCCGACAAGATCACAGTCTCGAACTCGATCATCTGGAAGAACTCGATCGGCAACCCCGGGCTCTACGGCGATGAAGACAACCAGTTCTTCATCGCGGGTGATACCATTCATGAAGTCAAGAACTCCATCATCATGGGCTGGACCGGCACACTGAACGGCACCGGCACGGGCGCCGACCCGCTGTTTACCGATGCCGCGAACTTTGACTACACCCTCGCCGCGGGCTCGCCCGCGATCGACATGGGTGACAACAACGCCCTTCCCGCGGACTTCATGGACCTCGACAACGACGGCGACACCCTCGAGCCGCTCCCGATCGACCTCGCGGGCAACACCCGCCAGACGGACGACCCGGACACCGCGGACACGGGTAACGGCACCGCGCCGATCGTCGACGCGGGGGTGTACGAGTTCCAGCCGGTGGTGGTCGAGTGCCCCGCGGACTTCACGGGGGACGGGCTGCTGGATATCTTTGATGTCTTCGCGTTCCTCAACGCCTTCAACACCATGGACCCCGCCGCGGACTTCACCGGCGATGGTCTGTTTGATATCTTCGATGTCTTCGCGTTCCTCAACGAGTTCAACGCCGGCTGCCCGTAAGAACGGGCATCGGAAAGATCCAACCGCCCCGCCCAGCGGGGCTTTTTTTGGTGCCTGGGCATGTCAGGGATCGCCCAGAATGCGCCAGAACCGCCGAGGAAGCTTGTGCGTATCGGTCGATATCTGGTACACTGACCGGATCGGCCCGCCCCTGCTTGCGGGCCGCCATGCACCCCTCGGCGTCGACGGGTGCCCACCATCGGCCCACGCGGCGAACGGATCATCGCCGCCCCTGCCGGGCCCAATGATCGTGACGGACGCAACCACCCCGCGTCCCACCGATCCGATCCTTGGAGACACGCCCATGAAATCAGTCCTGCACACCTCCGCATCGCTCGCTCTGCTCGCCGGCGTCGGGTTCGCCGCCCTCTCGGTCACCCCGCTCACGCCTGCGGCGACCGCGAACCTGATGGACGACGACTCGGTCACCAAGGAGGCCAAACGCGACAACCTCCGCAAGCTGTCCAAGGTCATCACGCTCGATGTCGAAGAGCAGCCTGTCGAGGACATTATCCGCTTTCTCGTGGATGTCACGGGCGCGGACCTGGAGCCGATCTATCTCGATCGCAACAGCGCCTCCGTCAGCGGCATCGACCCCGAGACGCCCATCACGATCCGCGTCACCAACATCCCGGCGATCACCGTTCTCGAACGCATCCTCGAGCGTGCGAACATCATCGAGGAGCCCGGCGACGACTACACCTGGCAGTTCACCGATTCGGGCTCGATCGAGTTCGGACCCAAGTCCGAGCTCAACCGACACCAGCGTGTTGAGCTCTACGATATCGCGGATCTCCTCTTTGTCGTGCCCAACTTTGACGACGCGCCGCAGTTCAACCTCCAGAGCGCCATCCAGAGTGCCTCAAGCGGGGGTGGCGGCGGGAGCGGGCCGTTCACACAAGGGGGCCCGCAGGACGACCAGCCCGACCCGAAAGAGCGTGCCGAGGCACTCATCAATCTGCTGGAGACAACCGTCGAGCCCGACCAGTGGGCCAACGCGGGCGGTGACGGCGCCTCGATCACGGTCTACCGCACCAGCCTGGTCATCACCGCTGCGGACTATGTCCACCGCCAGATCGATGGCTACTCCTTCTGGCCCTCGCGCCTGACCCAGGTCCGCTACTCAGACAAACAACGCGAGGTACGGATCAAGGGCGACCCGAAGTACCGCGACTCCGCCAAGCCGTAAGCGATCGCTGGGCACTCTGAAAACGAACCAAGACACCCCGCGCGATGCGGGGTGTTTTTCTGGATGCCGGCATCCGCAATGTGCCCGGTTCTGGTATGCTGACCGGATCAAGGAGACCCCATGCCGCTCGCGAGAATGCGTCCAACCTTCGAGATCCCCAGCCCGCATCCGGTCGATGCGTCGGTCGCTCGGCTCCGTTCGCTCGTGGACGAGGGCGACCACCCGCTCGACGGGCGGATCGCGGGCACCCACCTGATGCTGGTGATCCCGCCCGCACGCCGACACTTCTGGTCGCCCTGGCTGCACCTCGAGGTCTACGAAGCCGCGGAGGGCTCGTCCGTCCAGGGGCGGTTCTCGCCCAACCCGAGTGTGTGGACGGGGATTATGCTGGCATACATCGCGCTGTGCACGCTGATCTTCTTCGCGTCCATCTTCGGCTTCGCGCAGCTGATCATGCAGCGTTCGCCCTGGGCGCTCAGCCTGCTGCCGGTCTTCTTGATCGTCGGCGGATTGATCTACTGGGGCTCGCTGGTCGGGCAGAAACTCGCCAACGACCAGATGCACGAGCTGCACGACGCGGTCGCGGGTGCGATTGCCCGCGTCTCAGCCCCCGACACTGAGCACACCGGGCTGGGCGAGGATGGTGTCCACACGGTGCTCCCAGAGGTGCCCCTGCTCAACGACTGACCGCCCCGCACGCGCGAGCGTGACCGCCGCATCCGGATTCGCGAGCATCTTGTCCACGCACCCGCGTGCCGTCGCCGGCTGACCGGCATCGTACAGCCCAACGCATGTCTGCTTGCCGACGAAGTCGCGCCGGATCATGAGCCGATCGTCGGAGATCGCCGCGCACCCCGCCGCCATCGCGAGCATCACCCGCTCGCTCGACGAGTGCACAAACTGCGTCGGCCCCCACGCGAGCCCGATCCGCCCGCGAGCAAACGCATCGGCGACTTGTTCGTACCCGACAAGCCCCTCGTACGACACTGTCCCGGTGCAGTAGCTTGTCCATTCCTCGGAGCCGAACACACCGACGCGGAGCCCCTGCAGAGACCGCACCACCGCGGCCCGGCGTTGCCGATTCACCTCGGCGATCACCAGCCTCCAGAACATCTTCGCGCTCGCCCACTTCCCCGTGATGACGCCACGCGATCCCATGACCACATCGCTCGCCTGCAGATACCCGATCCCCGGGCGGGCGACCATGAGCGCGATCATCTCCTGGACCATCACCCGCACACTCGGATTGAGAGCCGCGATCGCGGACTCGTGCTTCTCCTTGGATCCGACCGACCCGGTCAGCACTACATCAAACTCTTTGGCGTCCCACGACTCGCGGGTGATCGATTCAGGATCACACAGCGCATCGCGCGAGATCCCGTGGCGCATGCAGTCGTGACGGATCCCAGGCCAACGCATTGCCAGCAGGTGCACATCATCCACGCAGGGCAGGCACAGCCGGTAGTTCGCCATCGCATCCCGCTCGTGCCACGCGTCGAGCACATCGTCGGGAAGCCCGAACGGGTGGTCCACGAAGATCTGCACCCCCCGCAGCGCGGATCCCGGCGTGAACAACGCCTCGGGCAGCACATCGAGCGACACCGGCGCGTTGAAGAAGATGAACACGCCGCTGGTCGGGTGCTCGTCCCGCCCGAGGTCCATCACCCGCGCATCGTGCCCGCGGGCGATGAACGCCTGGCGGAGCTCCTCCGCCATCCGTCCGAGCAACCCGTACTGCGATTCGTACCGCCCCTGGATCCAGATCGTTTCGTTCATACCCCGAAGATCGGTCATCGCTCTCAATTGCCAGCAAAATCAGGGGCTTTCTGTTCTCGCTCGGCGCACGCGAGCGGCAAGGAGGCCCGCGAGCAGCACGCCCCCGGCGCCATAGATGGGGTTGGTGATGCGTGTGTAGAGGGGCTCGCGCCCGTGCTCCTCAAGCTGCTGCATCAGTTCCATCACTCCCTGCTCATCCGGACGAGCGGGCGGCTCCGGACGCCCGCTGCCCAGAATACCTCCGGCAACGCCCATCACGAAGATGATCGCGGCGAGCACTGTATACGCGCGTGTTCGTCCGGTGATGAGCATGCAGCAGAGCCCACCGATGATCCCGCCGATGATCGTGATGAACGAGGAGACCACAAGCCAGCTCACCGATGCGTTGTACCCGCCCGGCTCAAGCACGAACTCTCTGCCGAGCAGCAGCATCCCGCCAAGGAACCCCACCATCACGACAAAGGCCGCGGCGAGAAAACCAACCAATACACCCACGATGTTCCGTACCAAACTCATCAACTTTCCCTTCAAAAGAGAGCCTGCACGCGGATACCTCCGCATTGTCGCTCCGGATATGTCCTGATTAGTTCAACGCATCGAGCAGCCTCTGATGGGCGGCCTTCTCGCACTTGATCGCCTCTCCGAGCATCCCCGCAAGATCCGAATAGATCTCCAAGGCACGCGCGTGATCGAGCTCACTGGAAGCGGTCAGCGCATCCAGACGCCCCTTGAGGTCCGTGACCGCGGGGACGCGGGTGTCCTGCTGCGCATCGAGCAAGGCGCCGTACTCATCGAGCAGGCCACACCCCGACGCGACATCGAGCACGCCGCACGACGCGATCGCGTCCTCGATCGCTCCCCACCGCTCCCCCGCGGCATCGAACGCGTCCGCCGCGAGCAGGTAGCGATCGTTGCCCGTAATCTCGGCGCTCTGGCGGAGAAACGCGGCGTACACCCCCCGCCCCCCGCCCGGCGGGGTCATCTCGTGATGGATCCCCATGTACGCTCTCCGCAGCCCGAGACACGCTGCCTGGTTGTCCGGAAAAAGCTTCGCCCAGCCCTTTTTATCTTTCGGGTCGGTGAGCAGCCGGTGCCATTTCTCCATTCCTGCGAGCCCGAAGTTCGACGCGTAGCCCTTGTAGGGCGCATTGGTGTACCGATCCGCCGTGCCCGCGATCGCTCCGTTGATCGCACCCGCGAGATCTGCGAGATCCGGATTGCCGCGGAGCGTCACCATCCGGTGCTTGCCTTTTTTAAATGCCGCGCGAGCGGCCGCAAACTCGTGACGCGAAACCCGCACCGGGCCGATCGAGCCCGTGTCGATCAACAGTTCGCCGCCCTGCTCTCCGGTGACCGTGACAACTGTTGGCACCATGCCCTTGAGCATCGCGGGCATCAGCGAATCGGTCAGGGTCACGGAATCGACCACGCACAACGCGGGACATCCCGCACCGATCGCTTCTTCAAGCGATTTTTCCGCGGCCTTGGCGCTCGTCGTCTCCTTGATCTCGAGATCCAGCCCGAGCCGCTTGAGCCCACCGATCACGAACTGGTCCGCGGAGGTGTCGTAGCGCATGAGCACCGAGAGCATCGGTGGGAGCCCGGTGTACTCGAACACCATGTAGAGAAACCCAACGCCACCACTCAGCCCGGTCACCAACGCTTCTGAGAGCGGCTCACCAGTTGCCGAATCCCGAACGCCGAGGGCGCGAAGGAAGTTTGTCGCCGCCCCGGTGTCGCGACAGATACCGGGGGAGAACAAGTACCCCGCGGCTTGGTGGAGTTCGAGCCCGCCCGATCCCACACCCGAGAGCAGGATGCGCAACCGCGCGGTCGAGTAGCGTTCGCCCGTTTTCTCCATCCGGGCACGGATCAGGTCCTTGAGTTTGCGTTGCTTGGTCATGACAACCCCGTTCACGGTGCACAGAACCACCGCACCCGCCCGCACGATCGTCCTGCAAGAACAGGATCATACATTGTCATCGAATCCGGAGGAGTCTCGCTCCCCTTTGCCCCATCACGCGGCCCTGGGCGGCGGGCCGACTGGGGTTGTGCGGCGGATCAGCCGCAGGTGCAATCTATCCGCACCCGATACCCGTGTCAAGACAAACACCGTTGCCAAGACATCATGCGTCCGAGAACCTATTGCCCGCTGCTCATCGCCCGCACCGCCGCCTCCATCGCGTCGGCAACACCCGCCATCCGGTCGAAGTCGAGCGTCCCGATCAGATCACTCGGGCGGTGGTAGTTCGCGTTGCGGTATTCGCTCGTGTCGGTGACCATCACGCCGGGATACCCCGCGATCCAGAATGACCCGTGGTCGGATCGCCAGATCGCGGGCAGCACCGCCGGGAGCGGCGCTCCGACGACCGGGATCGTCCCCACGCTGCTCATCGCGCCGGCGATCTGCTGGATCAGCGGCGCGTCGCCCGTCCGACCGACGACGCCGATGAAGTCGCCCGTCGTTGACAGCTCCATCCCGAGCTGCGCCCCCAGCGACGGATCGAACGGGTACCGCTGCGAATCCGGCGCGTCGTTGTAGTACCCGAGCATCTCCAGCGAGACCATCGCGGTGATCTGGTCGCCCCGGAGCCGGGCGTTGGTCGCGTGTGCGAAGCTGCCCATCTGCCCGCCGCGTGAGTTGGAGTTTTCTTCATTTGTGAACGCGACCCAACGGATCGTCCTTGCCTGCGGCTGCTTCGCAAACCGCCGTGCGAGTTCGAGCATCACCGCGACACCCGATGCGTTGTCATCCGCGCCCGGAGTATCCACCTCCGCGTCGTAGTGCGCCCCGATCAGCACGATCTGATCTGGATGAACATCACCAGCGAGCTCCGCAACCACATTGAACCCGCGTTCCAGACGCTGCGGGTCTTCGTACTCGATTTCAACCGCATACCCCATCGACTCAAGCCGACCGGCGATCCACCGCCCCGCGCCGTCCAGCGTGGCTCGGCTGTTCGCGTTCCGTGCCGCAAAGCCCTCGCTGAGCACCCGGACATCCTCGCGGAGCCGATCGGGCAGTGATCGCTCTGGAGCAACAGCAACGCGGGGCCCCGATACGGAGCACCCGCCGAGCGTCCACAGAACCGCCAGAACGCCGAGGAATCCGCCCGCCTTCGTTGTGGTCATCATGCCCGACTATAGAGGGAATCACCGGGCGAAAATTGCCCACCGCGCCTATCCTTCCCACCGACAAACAACCAGTCCCACCTATTCCTCAAGGACCACGAAGATGACCACCACCGCCGCACCGATCACCATGACCGCCAACGGGCTCAATGTCCCCGCGAACCCCATCATCCCCTTCATCATCGGCGACGGCACCGGCCCCGACATCTGGAACGCATCCGTCAAGGTCTTCGACGCGGCAGTCGAAAAGGCATACAACGGCGAACGCAAAATCCACTGGCACGAGACCCTCGCGGGGCAGAAAGCCTTCGACGAGACCGGCGAGTGGCTCCCCGCCCAGACCCTCGAGGACTTCAAGTCCTACCTCGTCGGCATCAAGGGCCCGCTGACCACCCCCGTCGGCGGCGGGATCCGCTCGCTCAATGTCGCGCTCCGACAGGTGCTCGACCTCTACACCTGCCTCCG
>JAGQOC010000081.1 GCA_020427745.1 Phycisphaerales bacterium
ATCGCCGCCGTACGGACATCGCCCGGCGTGCGGATCAAGATCCGCCCCGCGAAATACGGGATCCCCCAAGACATCAGTCGGAGATAGATCTCCGAGAGCCCGTCGGAGACCCCCAGCCCGTTGGTGACCGAGGAGAAGAACGGCACGACGATCCAGACGAGCATCGGGATATCGAGGAGCTTGGGGCGAAAGGCGGAGATCGCTTTCCCCTCAACCATGACCATCCCGAGCAGGATGGCATACGCGACCGCCGCATCCTTGTTGAAGACGGGGAGCCCGGGCAGGTTGATGCCGATGAGCGGCGAGAGGAACAGCCAGCCGATAATCGTGCTGGTCAGCACCCCGCGGATGCCACGCAGATACGCGATCGTGACCGTCCCGAGGACCACATAGGCCAGCAATATGGCGACATGAAAGTTCTCGCTGTGCATCGGGTGCCGTGGATCCTCGGGAGTACGGGTCTTTGTACCGTATCGGTCTGATCGGGGGGATCCTGTGACCGATTCCCCCGATCGGGTTACCCGAGCAAGACACGGAGTGCGATCACCACCGCGGATGCCCCGAATGCCAGAGCATCAACCTTGGGGAGCCAGGTCCCGTGCGGGCGGATCGCCCAGACCAGCAGCGGGTAGTTGGCCCAATACGAGACGCCCATCCCGATCATCAGCCCCCGCTCGCTGCCGAAGTGGTACCCGATCCACATGCCGGCGATCATGAGCACCGCCCGCCCGATCTGCAGGACCATGAAGCGGAACGAATCGCCCCGGGCGAGTGTGATCCCCCCCGCGGTGATGCCGATCACGAGCCCGATATTCCCCGCGGCAAGTATCTCGAGCATCCACCCCGCCTCGTGGTATTCCGCCGGGTAGATCCTGATGATGGAACGCCCAAAGAGCACGAGGATCCAGAGGATCGGCAGCGAGATCCCCATCAGCACCAGACGCATCTTCCGGGTCTGTGAGCGCAAACGCTTGGGCCCCTGGTCGATCAGCCTCGCATAGACCGGCATCAGCACCCGGGGCGCGAGCTTCAGGATCATTTCTGGAACGGCCCGAGCGAGCATGAACGCGATGGCGTAGATGCCGAACCGGTTCTCGTCCATCAGTTTGCCGAGCGTCATTTTGTCGCCCTGTGCAAGAAAGAAGGTGATCGCAGTCGAGAGGATGATCCACTTGCCAAACCGGATCAACTCGTTGGCGGCGTCGCGGTCCCAGTGCACCCGGTTGCCCGGGCCCGGGAGGAAGAGGAACGATCCCGCGAGCACCACGAGCGCGGTGATGATCCCGCCGGCGACAAGCGCCCACGCAGTGGGGGAGTAGCCCGCCCATACGATCATCGCGATGGTGCCGAGGATACGGGAGCCGAGCTCGAGCACCGTCAGCCGCTTGAGCATGAGGTGCCGGTTCGTGGTCGCGATCTTTGTCGAGCGGAACCCGGCGATCAGCGCGGTCAGCGCCGCGATGGGTATCAGTGCGAGGAGCTCGTTGCGGTCATAAAACCTTGCGACGGGCCATGTCAGCACACAGGCCGCGAGCCAGATCAGCCCACCGCGAACAATCCCGACCGTCCACGCGGTGTTGAGAAAATCCCGGTCGTCGCCCCGCTGGTCGCGGATGATGCTCTGGTTGATCCCGATGTCGGAGAACTTCTGGAGGAGCTCGAGGACCATGTTGACGAGGGCCATCAGCCCGAAGGTCGCTGGCGCGAGCAGGAGCGTCAGGATGTAGTTGCCCCCGAGCCGGACGATCTGCTGGGCCCCGTACCCGCCGAGGGTCCACGCGGAGCTGTGGATAGCGCGTTTCTTGAGCGAGCCCGGAGCGTTCCGCGCTTCGTGCGCCGGGTTGTGTTGGCTCGGGTCTGAGGTCATGCACAAGAACTATCGGCACAATGGCGTAAAAAAGCCGCAGCGTCCGAGACAGCTGCGGCAAGAAATCCCGAAATGCCACAAGGACGCTCAGTTCAGATCGTCCTGAGGTACCGCATCGGCGAACGAGCCGGTGAGGTACCCGGCGCGGATATAGCGTGCGGCCGCCGCTCCAGTGAATCGGCTGTCCCAGTTGCCCCTCGACATGTTCCGTGCGTGCTCGATGAATGCGTCCGCGTCCGCGAGCCCGAGCGAATGGGCGTAGTCATCGAGATCGCGCCCCGCGTCCGGGAGTGTGATCGCTCCGTGCTCCTCGCCCTCGGTGAACGGCTGGTTGGCCCACTGGTCAAAGCTCATGA
This sequence comes from Phycisphaerales bacterium, assembly GCA_020427745.1. GTDB lineage: Bacteria > Planctomycetota > Phycisphaerae > Phycisphaerales > UBA1924 > UBA1924. The sequence continues at coordinate 2,224 of JAGQOC010000081.1, forward strand.
CGGAGCTGCCGACAGAGAACTGCCCGGAGGTGTTCGTGGTGGAATAGGTCTCGTTGCCGAGGAACTGGATATTCTCGGTGTACTTGACGGTCACGATTTTGGGGCTGTCCTGCATCGACCAGCAGTTGCTCATAATGACCGAGCCGTCCCCCGGGCGGATGAAGCTCTTGAGGCTGTGCCCGGTCGAACCGTTGGTCCAGTTGTGGGTGACATTCCCCTGCAGGATAAACGCTTCGCCATAACCCGAGAGATTGATGGCGACATTCTCATTGCCGTCGCCGCTATTGGCGACAACATTCCGCTGGACAACGGTGTCCTTGAACCGCTCGATCCAGAGTCCGATGCCCTGCTGCTCTGTGCCGGTGAGGTCCCCGCCGAGCACCACATTCCCCTCGACCCGCCCCGAAGCGTATTCCTCGGGCCAAGCGAGCTCGGAATATCCAAAGCGGAGCCCGAGCGAGTTCTGGAAGAAGAGGTTGTTTTCCGCGACGCCACCCGAGCGGAGCTGGGCGCCCGCCGCGGGACCGTTGGAGGCGATGTTGCCGCGGAAGACCGCGTCGAGCACGCCGACCTGCAGATACACATTCTGATTGAAACCATCGCCGACGGCACCGGCGATATTCAGGTTCTCCCCGTTGGAATCGAAGACATTCTCCTCGAGCAGAATCCCGGTGACATCCTTTGCGAAGATCCCCTGTGAGTGCCCGCTGGTCGAGTAAGAATCCACAATCACGGATCTGCGGATCACCGCGTTATGGAAAGTGCCGGTGCCCTGAATGATGATGTTGTCCTTGAACCCTCGGATGAAGCAATCCTCGACGAGGAGTCCGGACCCGCTGGAGAGCCAGCGGATGCCGATCTTCGAGCCGTTGTCCTGCATGTCCGCTTCGAAGCGGAGCCCGACGAGGGCGACATTGTTCACCTCACGCCCGAACCCGGTCTGGATCGCGTGCGCATCACCCGCGCGGATTACGGGGCGTTCCGCGGCATCGCCGTAGGTCGTGATTACCACCGGTTCATCCTCCGACCGCCCGGAGAAGTTCCATGAACCGAACGGTTCGTCCCAGACATCACCCCGCTTGAGCAGCATCCAGTCCGCGGATTGATCACGCATGAGCTGTTTGGCCTGGGCGAGTGTGCGGACCGGTTTGTTGGGCGAACGCCCCGAGTTTGAATCCAGCCCCTCGGAGCTGGAGACAAAGATAAACTGCGTGTCCGCGGAGGGCTGGATCACGGTCCAGCCCTCGCTGTTGAGCTGGAGATCCGCCATCACAGGGGAGGCAAGCCCCGCGCAGCTCAGCAGCCCGCAAGCGAGCGAGAGACGGGCGGCTCGGAGGAGTGTGTGTTTGGTATTCATGCGTGTTGATGACATCGATGGAGATCCTCGAACGCAGCGTGAAATGCTGAGTGTGTATCGACTGTTCCAAATATTGGCTGGGACTTCAATGGCAGTGCCGCAGATTTCCTGCAATCGCGAGACCATCTTGCCCGCGCAACCGATCTATCTTGACACAAGCCGTTATTGGACATCGGGGGAACAAAGAACAGGTCCGCGGCACGCGTTTGGGGGGTGCGGATGAATGCTTGCATGGAGATTCGCCGATATCCCTTGCGTGGGTCCATTGTGCCCGAAATTGAGGAAGAATTCTCTGATTGACGCACTGATGACATTCCAAGATCGGTCAGCACTGGCCAATGGCCAGGATTATCTCCGCGCCCGACCGGCAATGGACCGAACGGCACTCGAACTCCACCCCTGTTCGTGGGGAGGATGGGTGGGCCAATCGCATCCCGGGAAGAACGCCTGTGTCAAGGACCAATCACGCACCATCCTCTGTCTCGGGCGGGCAACACCCCGTCATGCATTTGTCTCGGGGCACTCGGATGTTCCGGGCTGGGTGCTCTCGCAGACACCGGGCGGGCTTGAGAAGCACGCGGACACCGTCTCCGAAGCGCTCTCCGGCATGTACACCATTATCGAGCTCACCGATCATTCGGTAACCGTTCTCACCGACCGTATGGGATTCCGCCCGTTTTACTTGGCGGCCGCAGCGGACGGGCGGGTGATCGGCGCAGGGTCTTCTGTCGAGGGGCTCGCTCGCGCGGTGGGGATGGAAACGGACTTCGATCCGGTCTCGCTCGGCGAGTTGCTCGTTCACAACTTTGTCACCTTTCCGTACACGACTCGCGAGCGGATCCGTGAGCTGCCGCCCTGCTCGGTGACCACAATCGATCCGATGACCGGCGAGTCCGCATCGCGTGTCATCTGGGAGCCGACCGAGCCCAAGGTCTTTGCGTCGCACGCGGAGATGTCGGGTCGGCTCGAGCGGGCCATCCGGACCGCGGGGGACGAGATCACCGCGGGTTGCACCAACGCCGCGGTCTTGCTCAGCGGCGGCTTCGATTCACGACTGGTGCTCGCTGCCATCCCGGCGGAGCGACTCGGTGCGGCGCTCACATATGTCACGAATGAAAACCGCGAGACCCGCGTCGCCGCGGAGGTCGCGGCAGGCGCGGGCGTCGCACATGTGCCCGTCCGTCGCGACGAGGCTTACTTCCCCGGGCTGGTCGAGCGCGGTATGCGCCTGCTCGGTATGGAGCTCCGTGGCAACACGCACGGGCTCTGCCTCGCGGACAACGGGCTCAGCGATCGGTTCGATGTTGTCATCGGCGGCCAACTCAGCGACACGCTGCTCAAGGACCACTTCATGCCCTTCTCCAAGCGTGACGCACTTGGGCCCAAGGGACTCC
>JAGQOC010000082.1 GCA_020427745.1 Phycisphaerales bacterium
AGGGACAGATGACGACGAACATCACGAGCTTCAACTACGCCGCCGTCCGCGAAGCGCTGACCAACGAGTCCGTCGCGTCCGAGGTCCTCAAGATGCGCGACGCCTTCGCCAAACGCGCGGACCTCATCATGCAACGCCTGGGCGAGATCCCCGGCGTCACCTGCCCGAAACCCACCGGCGCGTTCTATGTCTTCCCCGATGTCTCCGCGCTCTTCGGCAAAGCATCGCCCGGCGGCAAGGCAATCAACAATGCCGTCGACCTCTCCGAAGCACTCCTCGACGAGGCGAACATCGCCTTCGTCCCGGGAGACGACTTCGGCGGCTGCGGCGGCAACCATGTCCGCATCTCCTTCGCCTGCTCCGAGGAGCAGATCAACGCCGGGATGGACCGGTTCAAGGCGTTCGTCGAGGCAATGTAAAGCAGATCGACCACGCTCCTGAAGACTTCAATTACGCAACTGTTACGACCACAAAACCCCACTGGTTGATAATAAACCGCATATTCGGCGAAATTCGACGAATTCGACGAGTTCATGCTTGCCACATTTTGATGTAACTGTTACATTGGGTTCGCGCCCCAACTCTGAGGCCGCGAGAGAGCACACCCTGTCATCCAAGGAGAAAAACATGAACACCAAGACCACCATCGCAATCGCCGCTTCGTCCATCTTCGGGCTCGCCGCAACCGCATCCGCGAACATCCTCTTCAACGCCGGCTTCGAATCGGGCTCGGGCGCCGACGCCGCCGACTGGGCCGAGATCGTCGGCGGGCCCTCCGGGTTCGTCGGTCGCAGCGACGCGAATCCCAACACCGGCAGCTACAGCGCCTACATGTCCTTCGATCACATCAACAACACACCCGCCGGCGGCGCGTACTTCATCGAGCAGAACCAGCCCGTCGGGAGCATCACCGCAGGAACCGACTACACCCTCTCATTCTCCGCGGCGGTCGACTCGACCGACTTCATCGGCATGGACACCTTTGTCCAGATCCTCTGGCTCGACCAAGACGCGAGCAACGGCGGCGGCGTGCAGGGCGAGACACTCGTCTCGCTCATCGGGCTCGGCATCAATGAAAGCTACCAGCAGTTCTCCTTTGATCTCACCTCCGCGGCCGGTTCCGACTCGTTCCTCCTCCGGTTCCAGCTCTCCGCCGGCGCTGTCGCCGACATCGCCAACGGTGTCTATGTCGATGATGTCGCGCTCACGCCCACACCAGCATCGGCGACACTCCTCGGGCTCGGTGGTCTCGCCGCGACCCGTCGCCGACGCTAAACCGTTCTGACAAACAACCACAACCCATCAAGCCGCGGCTCCGGGAAACCGAGCCGTGGTTTTTGTATGCCCGCAAGACCAATCCCGCTCAACCCCAGCGTCCAATAAGCCGATACAGAACGCATGGACACGACCGCACCATCCCAGCCCGCACTCCGACTCGTTGGCGATGTCGAGTTCAAGCTCTGCCCCACCTGCTTCGGTCAGGGGCATGTCCCGTGCCCGCAAACGGTCGCCGTCCGCACGCTCGGCTTCAACGCCGTGCCCGCGCTCCAGCCGAGCACCGGCCACCCGATCCCCTGCCCCTCATGCAAGGGGAAGAAGATCGTGACGAACTGCGGGTAACAAAACACGACCTCTATGTGCACAACAGATTGACGAGCTTATTGATGTGCCCTCAAAGATTTGCGGGACAAATCAAGACACAATTCACCGATTGTGGTCAATCCGTGGTGCCTTGCTTGTCTTCGCCTCGATTCAAAGAAAGACACCCACGCTGAAAATAGTTCCCCCTAAACAAATCGTGGGAATCTCCTGCCATTTTTCGAATCTGAAACAACTCATTGGATCTTAACCGGTCATACTGATTTGTTGAGTTTGCCAACACCAAGTTAGCAATGTACAAGCCGCCAAGTGCGTATAGAGCATTTCGCATAGATCCACGCTCAAGCTTCTTATGACGCAGATGCTTTAAATCGTTGTATGCATCCCACCAACCAATTTTCTGACTTTCTTGGTCCCATCCCGCAAACGGACGAACGGAAAGATCGCCACGCATAAGCCAGAGTGAGCAAGACTCAACTGAACTCATGATGGGAACTAGCATTTTTTTGATTGCAGCAATATTTCCAACACCCTCAATCTCAAGTTCGTTTGCTGTGGCTTTGCAAACAGACTCAAACTCTGAAGCCGCTGATATCAAAGATTGCGTGAAGAACTGAGAATGAACATCCAAGTGCTGTTCTGACAACTCAACATACCTTGCAGATTTCAAGAAATCTTCTTCTAGTGCGAGGTAGTAATCCCAATGGATTTCAGTAGGATGACGCTTTCTTGACTCCATTGGATTATTCACTCAAACTCATCAAACGAAACCATGTGCGGCTCGCCGCCCTCGGGGTGCTCGCGCAGCTCGAGGATGATCTCGCTGTCCTCGCTCCGCACGCCCACGCGTTGATCGCGGACAAGCACGAGCAGCGCGAGGAACACGCCGACCATCTCGGCCCGGTTCTTGCCCGTCACGAGCGTGCGGAGGGTCATCGCCGAGTGCGATGAGAGCCCCTCGGTCACATGGCGCTGCAGGCGGTCGACAATATCCGCGGCGTGCAGCTCGATGGGTGTATCGTCGGAGACAACCTCGTGCTCGCCGAGCCGATCGAAGTTGACCGCCGCGATGATCTGGCGGAACGCCTCGACGAGGTCGGAGATGTCCAGGTCCTCCATCTCCAGCTCGCCCATCTCCTCCATCGCGGAGCGGACGCGTTCGTCGTCGACGCCCGCGGGCTTGACGGGGAAGCGGTTGTCCCAGTCCACACGCCGCGCCTCGAGCGTGTCCGCGGCGTCGCGATACTTCTTATATTCCAGAAGCTGACGGACCAACTCCGCCCGCGGGTCCGTCTCGTCGCGAGGCTCGTCGGTCTCCAGATCCGCTTCCTTCTGCTCCTGCTCGGCGGCGAGGATGCGGCTCTTGAGCTCCATCAGCATGGAAGCCGTAACCAGGAACTCCCCGGCAAGTTCGATGTCGATCCGGTCCAGATCATCGAGGAAGCTGATGTACTGCTCGGTGATCACCGAGATCGGGATATCGTGGATGTTGAAGTTCTGCTTGCGGATGAGGTACAGCAGCAGGTCCATCGGGCCTTCGAAGGTATCCAGCTGCACGCGGTAGAGCTCGCTCATGGCCCATAGTGTACCAGCGGATCACGGGATTGCACGCCTAAATGTCCCTATCCTTTCCGGATGACCGCCGAGAGCACGAAAACCTCCACCGAACAGCAGGCATTCATCGCACGCTGTCTCCAGCACGAAGCCGACGCGATCGCACGCATCGCGCAAGCCGTCGGCGATGAATATGACCGCGCCGTCGAGCTGATCGTCCAATGCGCCAACGCCGGGGGCACGGTGCTCGTCAGCGGGCTCGGAAAGTCCGGGCACATCGGCGCGAAGATCTCCGCGACGCTCGCGTCGCTCGGCATCACCTCGCACGCCGTGCACCCCACCGAAGCGGCCCACGGTGACCTCGGACGCTTCCGTAAGCACGACCTCGCGATCTGCCTGAGCCATTCGGGAGAAACCGAAGAACTCGTCTCGCTCGCGGCGATCCTGAGACAGGACGGCATCCCGATCATCGCGATCACCCGCGGGCTCGTCGAGGGCAAGCCCGAATCCTCGCTCCAACGGCTCGCAACCGTCACCCTTGAGGTCGGCGTCGTCGACGAAGCCGGCGACGGCTCCTTCCTCGCCCCAACGACCTCCACCACCGCCGCACTCGCGATCGCCGACGCGATCGCCCTCGCCGCCGCACGCGCACGCTCCTTCACCGCCGAGGATTTCCACCGCAGACACCCCGGCGGGCAGCTCGGATCCATGCTCCGCCCGGTCACCGAGCTCCTCCGCTTCCACGCGGGCAAGAACCTCCCGATCGCGAGTGAGTCCGACACGCTCTCCGAGGCGCTCAAGGAAGCATCCAAGGTCGTCCGCCGACCGGGCGCCCTGCTCGTGACGAACGACGCCGGCGTGCTCACCGGGATCTTCACCGACTCCGACCTCCGCCGACTCGTCCTGCGTGATCCGTCCGAGCTCAGCAAGCCCATACACGAAGCGATGTCGCGTGGGCCCCGATCGCTGCCCGACTCCGCGCTCGTCCGCGACGCCGTCGCGATGTTCCGCGAGCACCGTACAGACGAGATCCCCGTCGTCGACTCCCGCGGCAAACCCATCGGGCTGCTCGATGTTCAGGACCTCATCACCATGAAGCTCGTCGAGGGCAACGACTGATGAGCGAGATCAACAGCGACCACTTCACCCGCCCCGAAGAGATCGAGCTCATCGTCCTTGATGTCGACGGCGTCCTCACCGACGGCTCAATCAACCTCCACGATGACGGAAGCGAGACCAAACGCTTCCATGTCCGCGACGGCTACGGCATCAAGGCCTGGCTCAACGCCGGGTTCCCCCTCGCGATCATCACCGCAAGAGCCGGCGAAGCACTCCTCCACCGCTGCCGGACACTCGGGATCGACAAGCAACTCGTTTTCCAGGGATCGAAAAACAAATCCGAAGCGCTCGACCGCGTCCTCGAGCACACGGGCAAATCCCTCGCCCAGACCGCGTACATGGGCGACGACTGGCCCGATCTGTGCGTGCTCCGCCGTGTCGCGCTCCCGATGACCGTTGCCGATGCGGAGCCCGAAGTCCTCGAAGCCGCGGCGTTTGTCACCGAACGCAAAGGAGGGCAGGGCGCGGTCCGCGAAGCGATCGCGATGATCCTCACCGCCAAGGGTCTCTACACGCCCCCGAGTTGACCTATCATCGCCCATGCCCGGACCAACCGGACCATCCCCGAAAATGCTCGGGCTGCTCGCAGCGCTCGCGCTCGCGCTCGTCTTCGGCGCGATCCTCTTCTTTGCACGCTCGCCGGCGACCAATCAACCAAACAACAACGACCTCTTCCCGACGGACCCGAGCGAGATCCCCGGCTTCACCGAGCTGCAGTCCTCCGACGCGATGATCGTCACCATGACGGACAAGCAGGACCCAACGCGGGTCGCCGCCACACTCGCCGCCGACCGCTTCGAGCCCATCGGCGGCGGACGCCGACGACTCGACCACCCCATCGCGTGGATCTACCAGCGAGACGGACGCGCGATCCAGATCGAGGCCGACACCGGAACGGTCGTCATGCCGGACCCCAACCAGCCCCCCGAATCGGGAACCCTCGAGGGCTCGGTCACCGTCCGCTCCTTCGACTCCACCCCCGCCCCCGGCAAGCCCCCAAACGAAGATGCCACCCCCACCATGGTCACCCGCTTCGACGAGCCCGTCGAGTTCGAACGCCAGTACCTCCGGCTCCGTTCGCAGGGACGCTTCACCGTTGAGTCCCAGCAGATCGATTTCGCCGGTGAGGACCTGACCGTCATGCTCAACGAGGTCCGCGATCGCATCGAGCTCATCGACATCCGAAAGGGTAACCAGCTCGTCATCCGCCCTCAACCCGCGGCACCAAAGCCGCAAAAGAATCAAACCACGCCTCCTACATCCATGAAGACCACAGAGGGCGCTCCGAACGAGCGACCGGATCCCGATCGTACCCGGGACAAATCCGCCGCCCGAGTCGCACAGACCCCAATGGAAGAGCCCGAGCCGACTTCCGCCGAGAGCCCGGCACCGAAGCCCGAATCGTCGGCATCCATCACCAGATACCATGTCGCCTTCTCCGACAAGGTCCTCACCCGCATGATCGGCACGGGCGAGATCGCCGCCGACTCGCTCGATATCTGGGCGTTGCTCGAGGACGGCAAACTCCGCGACAACGCCATCGCACAGATCGCACTCACCAAAGCCGAGTCCGCCAAATCCATCGCCGAGCCCGCACCCACGGGAACGCCGAAGACTTCCGCGCAATCCAAGAACACACCAGCAACCATGCCGGAACCGAAACAGACCAAGCCCGAGACCGTTTCCCACAACGACGGCGAACTCGTCATCACCTGGTCGGGCCCGTTGACCGTCCACCCGATCGAGGATGATACCAACCCGCCCCAGCTCGTCGACAACGATCTCGCGATCGAGATGAACGCGGATGAAGGCAACAGTGTCAACTTCCACGCCGACGCCCGCGGGATCACCGGCAGCGCCAACCGTGTCACCTACCTCGCCACCACCGGTGTGCTCGCGATGAGCAGCGGCACGCAACCCGCTCAGCCGATCGAGATCACCATCGCCGAAGCTGGGAATATCCGCACCCAGCACATCGAGGCCTCCCTCACGACCGGACACATCGCGATCGACGCCCCCGGCGCGATCCGGTCAACACCCCCCAACACCGCGAGCAACTCCGCGGGCGCCCAGATCACCTGGAAGGAACACGCGGAGTTCGATCTCGCACTCAACGCCGACGGCTCACTCTCCGACCGGCTCACCCACGCCTCGTTCTCCGGTGTCGTCCAGGGCGTACAGGACAACAACCAGATCGCGGGCTCTGTCGTCACCGCGACGCTCGACCCCAACGCGCCGCCGGCCGCAGCGCTCCGCAAGCTCAGCTTCGTCAACGGCGTGCTGATCAACCGCGACAACGCATCGCTCGCGGGCAACCTCCTCGACATCGAGTTCGCCCCCGGCTCCATGGGCTACGACCTCGACCCGATCCGCGTGCACGCGACGGACACCGTCGTCGGACGCACCGACAACGAGATCCTCCGCGCCGAAGAGCTCACCGTCACCCTCGCCCGCGATCCTGCAGGCAAGGTGTTCGCCCGCACCGCCGACGCCTCCGACAATGTCCGCTACACCGGCAAGAACCGCACCAACGCGACCGCCGACACCCTCAAGGGCGACGGCTCCACAGAGCAGTTCGTTCTTCTCGGCACCAAGGACGCACCCGCGACTGTCGCCCAGGGCGGCTCCACGATCACCGGCAACACGATCAACCTCAACGCACGCAACCGCTCGATGCGGGTCCCGGGGCCGGGCACATTCAGCCATGATGTCGCGCTCGACAAACCCGGCGCCAACGGGCACCTCCGCGTCCGCTGGGATGGCTCGATGCGGTTCGATGATGCGCTCGGCACCGTCGTCTGTGAGGATTCCGTCTCCGTCGTCTCCACGCCGGACGCGTACACCAAAGACACACTCAACGCCCACCGCATCGAGATCGACATCTCCCCGATGCCGATCGCCGAGCCCATCCGAGGCAGACCGATGCCCGAGCGCGAGCTCATCGCCGCCCGTGCGTTCGGCTTCGTCAACGACTCGGGCGAATCCGTCCCCGCGGAGATCGAATCGAAGACCTACGACACCGAGAACCCCGAACGCGTGATCGGGCTGCTCTACCTCGAAGGACCGCAGATCACCGCCGACAACCGACGCCAGACCCTCACCGTCCCCGCGCCCGGAACCCTGCTCGTCATGGACCGCAGCGCCAGCGGCGAGAGCGTCAACCAGTCCAGCCCCGCCGGGCCCGGGCTCACCCGCTTCACCTGGAAAGGACGAATGGCCCTCAACCGGGCCGCCGGCAGCGCGACCATCCGCGACGGGGTGCAGGTCGTCCACAAGTCGCTGACAAACAACCAGACGATGACACTCACCTGCGACACGCTCAACGCCGCGTTCGAGCTCGCTTCCGACACCGGTGGAACCAACCGCCTGCTCAACGCCGACGCGCTCGGGACGGTTGTCTTCAGCGCCCAGACCCGCAGGCTCCTCGCCGACAATGCACGCTTTGACGCCGAGCACGAATCCGTCTTCGCGTCCGGCGAGAACAACAACCTGGTCACCCTCTACGACAACACCCAGCCCGCGCCCGTCTCCGCACGCACGCTCCTGTGGGACCTCACCAAGGACCGCGTCGAGATCAACGCGCCGACCCCGGTGCGTACACCGAGCGGGCCCTGACCTCGGCTGCCGATGTTTCGCGTGAACTGACTTACGAGCTTGTGCGATCGACGATCCGGTACGATTCACGCTCGCCGCGTCCGCGGAGCGGGTAGTCCTTGCGGAGCGGGTGCCCGGGATAGTCCTCCCAGAGCAGGATGCGCCGCAGGTCCGGGTGGTTGTCGAAGCGGATGCCGAACATATCGAACACCTCGCGCTCCATCCATTCCGCGCCCGCCCAGATATCGCAGACCGAATCCACATGCAGCGCCGGGTCGTGCTCGATCCCCTCCGTCGGGACCGACGGATCAACAAAGGTCTTGACCAGGATCCGATCATCCCGCCCGTATGCGCACAGGTTGTAGACCACCGCGAAACGCCCGAGTGTCTTGGCCGGGTACCCCTGGTAGTCCACCGCCGTGATGTCGCTGAGGAAGTTGTACGCACACCGCTCGTCGTCGTGCAGGAATCTCATCACCGCGTGCAGATCCGCCGGCTCAACGACCAGCGTCGTCTGACCGCGGAACCCCGTCGCGCGGAGCTTCCGCCCCGGAAAGGCCCCCTTGACCAGTGCAAGCGTCGGATGATTCGGTGTTGCTGTCTCGCTCATGGTTCCCTCGCGTATGGACCCACCATCCTAGCCGAACCGCCCGTTTCATGCCCGATCGAGCAACGCGAATTCCGACTCATCGAGGGCGACCAGCACGCCCGCCGAATCAATCAGCCCACGCATCGCCCGCACAGACCCCGCCGGGTCAACCAGACCTCCCGCCCTCAAGAGCACCCCGCCCACCAGCGGGCACCCGATCATCAGTTCCGAGATCCGTTTGAGGTGGTCCTCCGCATTGACCATCATCGAATCTGTCAGCCAACCAACCGGATCGACCAGCAACCGGACACCCGTGCTGCCCGTCCGTCTCGCCCAGCTCGCTGTGCCGATCGCGTCGCTGAGCATGCCGTGAGCACTCGGGAGGATCCACAACTCGACCCCTCGCCGCTCGGCTTCATCGCTCGCTGCACGCACATCATCCTCGAATCGATCCCAACCGGCTTGCCCCCACCGCGACGGGTCGGGCTCACCGGGCTCCCACCACCCGCACCAGAGCAGCAACCGTCCGCCGACAATCTCCACTGGCCAAGCGGAGAGCTGGTCACCGATCTTCAGCTTGCCCTGCCCGGTCCAGGGCTCCGCGGTCACCGCATCGACAAACATCTTTCGCTCAGGATCCAGCACCACGCGTCGGCTCATGCACCACCCTAGCCGACCTGACCGGCAATGCCTGCGCCCCGTGCGCACAAAAGTGGGTCCGTCCGCGTTACACGCTGACCCAACCGCACCGCCCATGCCCGATACCGAGCAAGCACCCGGGGGACCAAGGAAGGCACCACCGGCGACCAGACGAGTATGGAGACTCTACCCGATGACCGATCTTTTCACGATGCCCCGCCGTTCCTTCACCCGCATCGAGGAGCCCAAGCCCACCCCACGCGGGGCCCTCTCCCGAGAGCAGGTCGTTGACCAGATCATGGCACTCAACCACTCGGCGACCGTGGACTACCTCGCGCAGTTCTCGCACGATTCGCTCGGAAC
>JAGQOC010000083.1 GCA_020427745.1 Phycisphaerales bacterium
GCTTCACCCTGATCGAGGTCATGGTGGTGGTGGTGATCATCGGGCTTCTTGCCGGGGCGGTTGCCCTCAAGGTGAGTGATCATGTCGACAAGGCCCGTGTTGCTCGCGCCAAGTCTGACATCAGCACAATCATGACCGCGGTCGAGAGTTTCTATCTGGATAACTCCCGCTACCCGAGCAACGACGAGGGGCTGGGTGTGCTCGCGATCCAGACGACCCTTGATCCCTGGAAACGCCCGTACCAGTTCAACGCGCCCGGACGGGAAGGACCCTACGAGATTATTTGTTATGGCGCCGATGGTCTCTCCGGCGGTGACGGCATTAATAGAGATATCGTGAGCAGTGAACTTGACAAGTGATGAGAGTATGGCCAGCGAAACACGGGTTTACGATGATCGAACTGCTCGTGATTGTTGTGATACTGGGCGTGCTGGCGTCTTCGGTGGGTTTGGTTACCAAGGACCTGCTCGCCGAGCAAGGAATCCGCGCAGACCTCGAGCGGGTTCGCACCCTCGACACCTTTTCCCGCCAGCTTGCACGATCCGGTGAAACCGGGGATCTTGTCTTTGATCTGGAGCACAATACGCTGAGCTATGAGCCCGCAGAGGGCAGAGCAACCAATTCCGAACACCGGCTCCATCGGGCATTCCGATCGGATCTGATCGCGGTGATCACCCCGGGCTCCCAAAGATCGAGATCCAACAGGGTTGCCATCACCAAGTTCGGGACCACCCCGACCTACGCGGTGGTGTTCCGCGGCCTAGGCGAAAAAGAAGTTGTCCTGATGTTCGCGGGTGGAACGGGCTACGCGAGCAAAGTGGAGAGCCGGAATGATGTCCCGAGAATCCAGTAAAGTCCGTCGTGGTGGTTCATTGATCGAGGTCATGGCCGCCGTTGCACTGCTCGGTGGCATCTTCGCGTCTTCGCTGAGGGCAACAGCGGGTATGGTCCGTCAGCATCGGGCGTCGATCGAAAAAACACAAGCGGTCGAAGAGTTGGAACAGCTGCTCACTCAGTGGACGCTCGCCGGGGGGGTTCCGTTGGATGCCGAGGGTGAGACCACAAAGCCGGCATGGAGGTGGCGATCTGAGTCGACGCGCGACTTACTCGGTGATTTCGTTATCCGCCGGGTGTCCATTGCAATCTTTGCATCGGAAGATCAGATTGTGCTCGCATCCTGTGAGTTGCTTGTCGCGGAGGAGCAGCCGGGTATCGAGAACGGCACTCGTGATGGGGACCAAGCCCCGTGAAACCTCACGCCCGATCCCATCCCCGCGCGTTCACGCTCATCGAGCTCTTGGTCTCACTTGCTATCGGCTTGTTTGTAGCCGGTGGAGCGGTCATGGGTCTGCGGAATCTGCTTGCGACGGCAAGTCTCGATGCCGACTCGCCGGAGTGGATTCTCCCAGCGAATCAGCTGCTCTACCAGGATATTCAGCAGGCCTCCCGCATTGAGTCGAGCCCTTCCGGGCTCATTCTCCATACCCTTGCGCCGATCGATCTCTCGTCTACCACAGGTCATGAGCGTTCGATCATCACCTACGAGATTGTCACCGTCCGTCGGGAACAGTGGTGGGTCCGCCGAGGAAGGGCGGCTGTTACTCAGAGCAACCATCGTATTCCTGGTGTGCTCATCGGCCCGGCGGATGCGCGGATCTCTCTTGAGGTTCTGCTGCCGAACGGGTCGCTGCTCCGATGGGGGGCTGCCGAAGGGATGGGCGCTGAGCAGGGGAGCTGGGAGCCGGAAAGACAACAGCCCTCCGGCGGATTCCGGTACCAAGCAACACAACTCGAGGGGCCCGCGGGATGAGAAAAACCGCGATCTATCAACGGTGTTTTCGGGGGAGGCATCCTGCGCATCCGGGGATGGTGCTGCTCCTTACCCTGATCATCCTCACTCTGGCAACATCTTGGCTTGCGATCCTGGCGAGCCGAATGATCCGTGTTCGTGCGCACGCGGACGCTGCCGAGAGGGATCTGCAGATGCGATGGGCACAGCAATCACTGCAGAATCTCTGCCTGGAGAACGCCGAGGCAATCCTCCAGAGCGAAGCCAACGACCCGCTCTTGTCGACGACGCCCTGGATGCATGTGGTCATCGCGGATCAGCTCTATGCGGTTTCCATCGCAGACGAACAATCAAAGACCAATATTGCTTTCCTGCTTGGCTCGCACTCATTGCAGCAGGCTGCCGATTCGCTTCACACGCTTGCACCGACCGGGCGTGCCAATCTGATCCAACTCCGTCTCGCTCAGGGCAAACCCGATCCTGCGGATCCGAAGCTCCTTGCCTACGACCAGCTCTGGCTTGAGATGAATCCCGAGGATCTGTTCGGAGACGGCGAGCAGCCCGGATTCCAGCAGCGGGTGACTCTCTGGGGAGACGGACGGATCAATCTCCGGCGTGCTTCCGCTGACGCAGCAACCGAAGCCCTCCGTGGGGCCCTCACCCGTTCAGAAACACTCGCCTTGCTCCAGTTTATCCAGAATGATCCTGAAGCGGATCCACTGATCCTGCTTGAACAGATGGATTTGTCGGGTGACCAGAAAGCAAAAGCTGCGGAACTGATCGCGCAGGAGAGCCGGTGTTACTCGGTCACTCTCCGCACGGAACATGCCGGGGGGAACCCCGGGTGGAGATTCGCAGTACAATGCATGATTGAGCACGATGATCCCGAAGGAAGCCACAGGCAGACCGGCTCAGAGAATGAGACGATGGAGACGAGGGTATGGGTGCAGCTCTGGTGAATCAGCAACTCAAATCACCAGCGATGTGGTTCTTTCTTCTGCTTCTACTCGCCGCGGGTGTTTGGGCGTTTCTGCCGACCAAGCTCAGTCCGCCTCCAGCCCTTCGGCCGGCTCAGTTCGAGTCCCGGTCCGCGAAAGATCCCGTAGAGCACGGATGGAGTGAGGCAGATCTCCGCGGCATCCTGTCAAAGCAACTCCGTAAGCCGCAACCAATCCAACCTAAAGCGGTTGTATTGCCCGAGCTACCGAAACCGGACCACGATCCGCCGAGAATCACGCTGATCGTCACGATGATCGGCAATGGCGATGCTTCCGCGGTGGTCCGCGACCCGAAGGGGAAAGTCACACGAAGCGTTGTTGGTGATCACATCGCCGGCGCGATCGTCCGTGATATCCGTCCGGGTGAGATCGACGTCGAGTTTGAAGGCACTCTAATAACCATATCGGTGGAATCGACGCAGCAGGAGCGGGGGAGGTCCGGTGGGTAAGCCCCGGTTCGATCAGATCGTGTATTCGCTCGATGGCGAGCGATGGCTGCGCATCGCGGGCGGGACAGTCCGCGAGCTCGCGGATGATCGATCCGTGCACTGGGCGGATCTTGCCGACCGGATCGAGGATCATGCAGCTTCTATATTGCTTGCAATCCCCTCAGCGTGGTGTTTTACTTGCACCGTCTCGCTCCCGGATGTCAATCCGAAACTACTCGCTGACCTCATCAAATCGGAAGCTGAAGCCCGGTTTCCGATGGGGATAGAAAGCCTCTTGTTCTGGGTGAATCGTCACGATGACCATGCATTTGTGATCGCGGCGGATCGGGAGAGGGTGGGCGTGCTGCTTCATGCACTCGAGGAGTCAGGGCACCATGTCGCGGGGGCCGTGCCGGCCGCCTGTCTGCTGGCAGCGCATGCGGTCAGTACCGATACTGTTCAATCGGTGCTCATTCGGGACAGAAAGGGTATCGACGCCCTCATTATTCAACGCGGACGGACCGCCCAGTGGACTCACCGGAAGCTGCATGATGCTGCCACACTTGATGGAAGAGACATCGACTCACTCTGCGTCCAGACTCTATTTGACATTGGGATCACCCGGACCACTCATCGCAACGAGACCAGCGCTATTTCCAGCTCTTGCCTTGATATCGATCAGCTGTTGATCGAAGCATCAGGGACGGCGATCGATTGCATGTGGTCCGCTCATGAAATCAAGACCGAGGGGAATCGTCGGCCATCTTTTCTATGGTTTCATCAAATCACGGTACCGATCGCATTGATACTCATTCTGCTGGTCGTGGGTGTGGGGCGCCGATCCGCTCAGCTCCGGCACAGTATCGCTCTGCATCAGGCGGCCCAGCGAGAAGTGTATCAGTCCGTGCGTCCGAACACCCCGATCCCCGTCGGGATCGCGGACCGCATGCAGAGTCTGCTGCAGTCCGCGGAAGCACAGAGCAGCAACGATCATTCTCCTGCTCGCTCGATTCTCGAAGATCTCCGTGATCTCCTGATTGCTCTCCCTACTCCGGACCATCACGATATCGACACGCTCCAGCTCGATCCGGATTCAGTTCAGTTGAGCGGGATCGCGGCACGCCACGAGGACGCCTCTCGACTCGCCAGTATAATTCGTTCGATCCCGTCCGGGCACTTTGCCGGGACGGGATCCCCCCGGATCGATCTGCTCGCCGACGGGACGGTGGGTTTTGGGATCAGTGGAACGCTTGCGGATCAAAATACAGAAGGATCGCAGCCGTGAACAGGACAGGAGTACTCAGAGTTGCTTTTCTTGCAGGGCTCAGCCTACTACTGTGGTATTGTATTGCCGAGTATACCGCTCTAAAGCAACAGCATGAGCGTGTTCAGCTTGAAACAAGCAGGGTCCGGCAGCTCGCCGAGAACATCCAGGCTCTGGAGCGATCGAAGCCGGCGGTCTCTGGTCAGACGAACCCACCGGTTGCTGAGGACGCAGTCCCAGCTGCGGCCAGAGCCGCGGGGGTCAGCCCGTCGGCGATTAAGCGCATTCGCCCGGAATCGAGCAGGATCGACAGACGCGGCAAGCCAAGTCCCAGCACGCGTGTGTTTCTTGAAGGTGTCCGCTATGAGGGCGTCGTTCGGATGCTGCTCGCAATCGAAGAGTTGCAGCCTGGAACAGTCATCTCCGGCCTATTCCTCCGTCATCGGAACGGGTCCGATTCCTGGGACGCAGAGTTCGTGTTCGTTCATTCCCCGCATTAGCCAATACCCGGAGATTCCTTGAACAATTGTAGTTTCCAACGCATTGCTTGCTTGACAGTCGTGCTCGCTCTCGCGGGCGGTGTTCTGTGCGCTTGCGCACAAAGCCAGGCACGCTCGAGATCCCACCCAAACAGGATCTCGGTTGCGGTCCTCGCTCAAGAAGCCATTCGGGCGTACGGATTGATGGCCAAGGATGATTACTTAGGGGCAAGAGAGATTCTTGAACGGATCGCCGTCACGGACGCTTCGGATCCAGTTGCAATGAACGCACTCGGCGTATGCGCCATGAAAACCGGTGACACCCCGCTCGCACGCTGGGCGTTTGAGCGTGCCATTGATGCCGCGCCCGATGCCTCGGAGCCCCACAACAATCTCGGTTTACTCTACGAAGAGTCCGGCAGATTCGCAGAAGCAATCCGCCATTACGAGGCAGCGATGCAGCGATCCGATGATATCACAATCCTTGGAAATCTGACCCGTACGCAGCTCAGGATGAGGATGAACAGTCCTGCTATTTGCAAGCAACTCGAGCGGATCCAAGCCGAGCACCCCGAGCAGAGCTGGCGAGACTGGGCGCGCTACGAGCAAGTAAAAAAAGCTCGTTCTGAATGAATCAGTCTAGGAGCGGCCGAGCCATTCCCGAACGAAAACGAACGATCCAGCCGCCTAGCGAGTGCACAATTCGATGTGAAATCGTTTGTGCCTAGGCCCCATTTCCGCTAGTGTTCTTGATTCGTTCGTGCGTTTTTGACCTGAGGAAGTTTCAGATGCATTATCCCTCCATCTTTGGCCTACGGCTCGCCCATACACAATCTTGTCAGGACCACGGACACGCGATGCTTATATTGATTGTGTCCTTGCTTAGCGTGATCATGAGTGTCACGCAAGCAAGAGCGGATGGCGTGCTCTGCGCCAGCCACGAGCATCTGGGGTTCATCGATATGAATCCGTTTGGTTTTTACGACATGGAAGATATCGAGGTCGTTGATGGATATGCGTATTGCTTGCGCGGTTCGCGGTTCGCGATTCTCGATGTCGCAGATCCATCCGAGATCACACTTGTCGCCTCGGTGTCAGTCGGAAGCAGCTGCAAAGATGTCGAGATTGTTGATGAAACCGCATATGTGCTCAGAGGAAGAGAGCTGAGCATCGTCGATCTGAGTGATCGGGCAAATCCTGTCGTGATCGGGGTCTTCACAGACGCGAGTGGTTTTTCAGATGCCAACAAGCACATGCTGATCAACGGCACATTGGCGTATATTCTGAACAGCGAGGCAGGGTTTCAGGTCATTGACATTTCAGATCCATCTACGCCGACATTGCTCAGCGAGATAGATGTTGAGATAGACGAAAACCCTATGACAATCGCTGGCTCTACTATATATGTGCCACACCGTGATGGACTCCAGATAGTTGATGTAAGCGATCCGCAAAACCCATTTGTTATTGACACATACAAGTCGGTAGGTCGGGCGACAGTCGAAGCTCGGGGAGCATTCCTGTATGTGGTGAGTCAAGACAGTTTGCAGATCTATGATTTTTCAGATCAGAAGCTCCCACTTCTGCTTTCGGAACACCAACTCGGTCCGTACAGCCCCCAACGCGTTCAAATCGAAGGCGATATTCTCTATGTAGCGAGCCAGAATAATAACGCAATGGTTGTGGAGTCTGTCAACATCCACGATCCATCAAATCCAGAGCCGCTCGGATCCCAAAAAGTGATCACGAACGCGCTTGATGGAGGTGTTCTTTCTGTCCAAGATGGGATCTGCTATGCCTACAACAAATATGGCCGCAGCCTAGATGTCATTCGGCTCCGAGAAATTGTTTCGCCAGTTTTCCTCGGCATGTACGAGGGCTTTGATCGCCCACTTGATTTTGAGTTGCAGGGCGAAGTCGCATATGTGGCTGACAGTGAGGCGGGACTATTGATAGTGGATGTCAGTGACCCGGCTTCACCGGTTCTGCAATCTTCGATACTCGATGTTGCAGCATCTGTTTCTATTTCTGACAGTATCGCGTATGTGAGCGGTGTGGGCTTTGAAGGGAATACCCTCTATGTGATCGATATCAAGAACCCTGCGGATCCCAAGCTGATCGGCTCCCAGCCGACCACACGATCAGGCACAACATTAATTCATGATGGGGTACTGTATGTCGGCTCGGGTTATAGTGGGAACGGGCTTGGAATTTATGACATAAGCAATCCACTCGTCCCAGAGTATGTGGGCGAGTTCGAGGACATAGAGAACAGGTCTGTCCATAGCTTGTCGGCACATGATTCTTGGCTGTATGTGGGATCGAGTTCTATTCTACTTTATGACATCAGCATGCCAACTAACCCTGAATACATATTGTCGGGGAGCGGAGGTTACATTGGCGCAGGTTCAATCCAGTTTTCAGGTACAAGAATGTTCGCGAGTACCAGCTGGGGTTTTTCGAGTTTTATACTTCAAGATCTATCACAGCTATTTCTGAATAGCACCTTTAGATATGAAAATGAATCTGGGTCAGCTGTGGTACTTGATGGAACAAGGGCCTATTACGGAAGCGGCATGCATGTTCGGATTCTCGATGTCAGCGATTCCTCTTCGATGACTGAGATTGGATCGACAGACGCTCCAACAGATATCAGGGATCTCGCGGTGATCGGATCTAAGCTCTATACGCTTTATGGCGTGTATGCAGGAAGCGAGTTGTTTGGTGGACTTCAGATCCACGATGTCGGGCATCTGCCAAGCCCGTCACTCTTGAGTACATTCGACCCTGCGGCCCCAGCTCTCCGGGTAACCATCCACAATGATCTCGCGTACATCGGAACAAACGATGATCTCGCGATCCTGGATGTGAGTGATCCGGCGCAGCCTGCATTCCTCGGCACATACGCTACAGAGGATTCCAGCGGCAAACTCAAAGTTGTCGGAAGCAAAGGGTTCATCGCTTCAGGAGCAGAGGGGCTCGATATCGTGAGCTTCGCAGATCCAACGCAGCCCGAGCGGATCTCGCTGATCGATACACCTGGGCATGCGCAAGCAGTCGTGGTTCGTGAAGACAAGGCATACATCGCGGATTGGGAATCAGGACTCCAGATCATCGATGTCAGCGATCTCTCCAATCCGTACATCGTGGGAACGCTTGCCACGCCTGAGAAAGCAGAAGACCTCGTAGTCCTCGAAGCCATTGTGTATGTTGCCAGCGGCACATCCGGCCTGCTCATCATTGACGCGTCCGATCCCGCTGCTCCAGTGCAGATTGGATCGTATGTTCCAAACAACGGCCTCGTGAAAACAGTCGAAGTGATCGATCAGATCGCATATGTCGGCACTCGCGGTTTGCATGTCGTCGATGTGAGTGATCCGACAACCCCGCAACTCCTCGGCATCGCAGAGCTCACATCTAGTTACGCATACGATCTGATGATCGTCGATAGCCGCGCATACATCGCGAATGGATCGGGAGGGATTTCCATCGTCGATCTGAGTAATCCATACGAGCCGGTCCAGATCACCAGCTACTTCATGCCAACGAACGCGAGGAGTATCTGGACCGATGGGACAACAGCATATTCAACGGAGACCTCCTATGGTCTCCGCATCGTTGATGTCTCCTATTGCACGGATTGCCTGCCGATCGATCTCACAGGCGATGGTGTTCTCGATATCTTTGATGTCTTCGTCTTTGTCGATCTATTCAGTTTGGGTGATACCGCGGCGGATTTCACCGGTGACGGCATTCTGGATGTGTTCGATATCTTCATATTTCTCGCGGAGTTTGAGCAGGGTTGCCCTTAACGGATTCATAAATCTGAGTGCTGCCCGGTCAGCCGCTCCTTATGCCCGCGAGGTATTCCGGGTCAGGTGCTGGGGCGATCGTTAAGTCTGAGCCCGTCGTGGATGAACCGGTGCAGCGGGTGATCAGACCCCCAGTTTGCGCCGGAGTGCGTCGCATGGTCTAGAAGCTCTGGTTTCGAGGGTGTGAGTGGGGTGTCATGAAGTCTGCCTCTGCCCATTGATTCGGAATGCAACGAATCGCAACACTCGGAAGGGATCGGCATAGACGCCGGTCCATTTTCTGTTTGCGAATGCGCGGATTGAATCGTGGCCCCGAGGTGTGGTTTGTGTTTCGGTTAGCCGGGCTGGTTGTCCGCGATCTGCATGATCTGGGCGATCAGGTCAGAGTAGGACCCCGCGATCGGCTCGCCGAGCGCCGGCGCGAAGGTCGCGCGGAGTTCGGCCGCGATCTGTTCGACCTGCCCCTCCGGCTCATCGCCGCTCACGAGGATCTCGAACTCGAAGTACCACCCCAGCCCGATGACTTCATCAATATGGATGCGGACATTGTTCCACATGTACAGCTCGCGGGTCTTCTCGACAATCAGCCAGATCGGGAGCGGCGACTGCCCGTAGCGTTCCACGACCTCCGCGTGGGAGTACAGATGGAACTCGGAGATCTTCGGGGACACACGCGTGGGTCGCTCGTAGAAGATGTATTCGATCGGTTCGGGGGAGCCGACGGCTCGGTCGATCGCGATCGATTCGCGTTTCTTGAGCCGACCTCTCGCGATGTTGTAATAGGTGTCCGTCTGGCGCAGCCGAACCGCGAGGTCGGCGTGGATCTTCTTGCAGATCATGCGTGCGAGCCCCGGGTCACGGAGTTCGGCCTTGTACTCGAAGTTCTGCATACATCCTCCGCCCTGTTTATCGGTCGATTTGCGCCAGCGCTTTGGTGAGTTTTTCTTCGTTCCAGACCTCGATCCCGAGCGATTCGGCCTTGCTGAGCTTCGACCCCGCCTTCTCTCCCGCGATGACCAGGTCCGTGTTCTTGGAGACCGACCCGGTCACCTTTGCGCCGAAGGATTCGAGCAGCTCGGCGAGGTCCGGGCGGGCGAAGGATTCGAGCGTGCCGGTGAGCACGATCGTTTTGCCGGAGAAAGGCGAAGCGGAAGCCGCCCCGGCATCCATGTAGTCTGTGCTTGTCAGATCCACCCCGAGCATGCGCAGAGCTTCGAATGTCTCCTTTGCGGCATCGGAGTGCAGATACGCATGAAAAACCGGCGCGGTGTCCGCGCCGAGCCCGGTTTCGTACTCGTTGTCGACTTTGCCCTTGCTGCCGGTGAGCTCCTCGCGTTTGGTCTGACTCATCCGGTTGACCGCCATCGGCATAAGCTGCCACAGCTCGGCGTCCATCATCGCGTTCAGATCCGGGAACACCCGGGCGAGCGACTTGGCGGTCGAGGTCCCGACATGACGGATGCCCATTGATCCGAGCAGGCGTCCGAGCCCGCGAGACTTTGAGTCCTCGATCCCCGAGAGCAGGTTCTCGACTTTCTTTTCGCCCATGCGCTCGATCTCAAGAAGCGCGTCCTTGTGCGCATGGAGTGTGTAGATGTCCGCGAAGTGATTCAGCGGGATCTCCGATGCGCGGATCGCGTCGATGGTGGACTCGCCGAGCCCGTCGATGTCCATCTGCTTTCGTCCGGCGAACCAGACGAGCTTCTCACGGATCTGCGCCGGGCACTCGGGGTTGATGCACCGGCGGGTGGTTTCGAGCATCGGGTCATCGATTGCCTCGGGAGGTTCGATCTCGAGTGGCGCACCGCACGCCGGGCAGTGCTCGGGAGGCGTGACCGGTTGTGCCTTCTTCGGGCGTTCGTTCTCGATCACGCGGATGACCTGCGGGATGATCTCGCCGGCCTTTTCGACCTCGACGAGATCCCCGGTGTGCAGATCACGCTGACGGACCATGCCGTAGTTGTGCAGTGTCGCGTGCGAAACGGTGGTGCCCGCGAGCAGCACGGGCTCGAGCGTGGCGCGGGGCGTGATCTTGCCGGTCTTGCCGACCTGGTGTTCGACCGCGAGCAGGCGTGTCGGCTTGCGTTCCGCGGGGAACTTGTACGCGATGCACCAACGCGGTGACTTGCTCGTCGTCCCGAGCTGGTCCTGCTGGGCGAATGAGTCGACGCGGATCACGACGCCGTCGGTTGCGTAGGGGAGCGTGTGCCGGGCGTGGTCGATGTGCTCGATCGCCTGGAGCACGCCGTCGAGATCATCCACAACCTCGATGCTCTCGGCGACCGGGAAACCGAATGCCTTGATTGTCTCGATAAACGAGGAATGCGAATCGAAGCCCTTTGTTTGGCTGATCTCACCACGCCCGTGCGCAAGGAACCCGAGGTTCCGGCTCGCCGCGATCTTCGGATCGAGGTTCTTGAGCGTCCCGGCGCAGGCGTTGCGGGGGTTCATGAACGGCTCGTCGCCGTCGGCTTCACGCTGCTCGTTGATCCGCTCGAAGACATCGAGCGGGATGAACACCTCGCCGCGGACTTCAAGGACATCGGGCGCTTGCTCGATCGTGAGCGGGATGGACCGGATCGTGCGCACGGCGTGCGAGACATCGTCTCCGCGTTGCCCGTCGCCGCGGGTGAGCGCCCGGACGAAGCTGCCGTCCTCGTAGCGGATCGAGAGGGCGACGCCGTCGATCTTGGGCTCGCAAACAAACCGGATCTTATTTCCGAAGAGATCGTCCGAGCCGCCGAGGTTCTTCTGCATCCGTTCAACCCAGGCTCGGACCTCAGCTTCGTTGTAGGTATTGTCGATCGAGAGCATCGGGACGCTGTGGTCGAGGGTGATGAACCCCTCGATCGGCTCGCCGCCGACGCGCTGGGTGGGGGAGTTGGGGTCGTGGAGATCGGGGTGCTCGGCTTCGAGCTCGACAAGCTCGCTGAGCAGCGCGTCAAACTCGCGGTCGGACATGATCGGGTCGGCGTCGCGGTAGTACGCCCGGTTCGCTCGGCTGAGTAGCCCGCGGAGTTCCGTGATGCGATCTTCGTGGTTCGGCACGGGCGGATTGTACGGCCCGGGCTATGATCGTGCGATGGGTGCACAGATCATTGATGGACGGGCCATGGCGGAAGCATTCCGCTCCGACGCTTCCGAGCGGGCCGCGGCTCTGCGCGACGCCGGGACTCCCGCCAAGCTCGATGCCGTCCTGGTCGAATCGGGCGACAACGGGGCGCGTGTCTACGCGGAGAACCAGCGGAAAACCTGCGCAATGCTCGGGATCGAGTACACGCTGCACACGCTCCCGATCGGGTCGGACCAGTCGGCGATCGCGGAGAAGATCCGGGAGCTGAACAACGACGATTCGGTCCACGCGATCATGCTGCACATGCCGCTGCCCGAGGGGGTGGACGCGTACCGGGTCCAGAGCCAGATCGACCCGGACAAGGATGTCGAGGGCGTCCACCCGGCCAATATCGGCAATGTGGTCTACGGGCGTTCCATGCGCGCCCCGTGCACAGCGCTGGCGACGCTCAAGCTGATCGAGTCCACCGGGACCGAGCTCAAGGGGAAGCGGTGCGTCGTCGTCGGCGCGTCGGCCGTGGTCGGGCGACCGATCGCGGTGCTCCTCATGCAGCGCGAGGCGACAGTCCTGAGTTGCAACAAGCACACATGGGGGCTCGCGGAGTTGTGTCGATCCGCAGATATCCTGATCCCAGCCGCCGGGGTTGCGGGGCTGATCACCAAGGACATGGTCAAGCCGGGGACGCTCGTCGTGGATGTCGGCGTCAACCGGATCGTCGATCATGAGGGCAACCGGAAAACAGTCGGTGATGTCGACTTTGAGCCCGTGAGTGGGGTGGCCGGGTGGATCTCCCCAGTCCCGGGCGGGGTTGGCCCGATGACGGTGGCTGTCCTGCTTCACAATGTTGTTGAGCTCGCGGAAGAATCGCGCGTGCGAGCGGAATGATCGGTCGGGACAGGCGTTGAGAATATTGACGGATCATTGACTCTTGCGGAGGACCCCCATTGAATCAGGGCATGCAAACACTGGCTTTCCTACCGAACCTTGGCTGGCCCGAGATGCTCATCATCGGGGTCGTGATGCTCCTCCTGTTCGGGCGTCGTCTGCCCGAGGTCGGCAAGAGCCTCGGGCAGGGCATCGTCCAGTTTAAAAAGGGGCTCAAGGACATCGGCGACGAGATCGATGTGCAGGCGTCCAAGCCCACGCAGACCCCATTTGAGGCCGCCCGCCCGCCGCTGACCGAGGGGGTGGACCATCGGGTTGCTCAGAACGAGCCCGTGAAGGAAGAATCCAAGCCCACTGAGTGAGCCGCTATCCGATTCCGGGGCCCTCCCCGCGGGCTTGGGAGTTGTTTTTGCGTGGATGGAGGCTACGATCCCGTCCACCTTTCGGCGAGGTAGCTCAGCTGGCTAGAGCGGAGGATTCATAACCCTCAGGTCGAGAGTTCAAGTCTCTCTCTCGCCATTCCGATTGA
Source organism: Phycisphaerales bacterium (assembly GCA_020427745.1). Taxonomy (GTDB): domain Bacteria; phylum Planctomycetota; class Phycisphaerae; order Phycisphaerales; family UBA1924; genus UBA1924. Next base: position 13,258 of record JAGQOC010000083.1, read on the forward strand.
TGATGAGAAGAACGCCTTGGGCGTTTTTTTCAATTGATCAAAAATATTTTCAATCTGTTTCTGTGCCCTGCGGACTCGTGTTTCGTTGATGGGTGATGATTGCGCGAACCGAGGGGAAAGATTTCGCGTAGACTGGGCGATGCAAACTCAGAACGAGACCGGTGCCGGGCGTGTGATGATCGACCAAACTTCGCACGACGGCGATCACGCCGGCGAACGCGGGTTCCTGTTCCGGATGCTCAACCTCGCCGGTGTGACCATCCCGGTCATCGGGCTGATCACCGCGATCGTCCTGCTCTGGGGTATCGCGTTCAACGGCGTGCACCTGGCGATCCTCGCGGGGATGTACATCATCACGGCGCTCGGGATCACGGTTGGTTACCACCGGTTTTTCACGCATCGGAGTTTCAAGACGCCGCGATTCATGGAGGTCATCCTCGTGATCCTTGGGTCCATGGCGGTCGAGGGCTCGGTGATGCAGTGGGTCGCCGTCCATCGACGCCACCATCAGCACAGCGATGACCACGATGATCCGCATTCACCCCACACCCACGGCGGGGGAATCTGGGGGATGGTCCGCGGGATGTGGCACGCGCACATGGGCTGGATCGTGGGTGCCCGGGCTCCTGGGCTTGCGCGGTACGCCCAGGACCTCCGCAAGGATAAGCTGATCCTGTGGATGAGCCGCTTGTTCCCGGTCTGGGTATTGCTTGGGCTGCTGATCCCGGCGCTTCTGGGCGGGCTGATCACGATGAGCTGGTCCGGGGCGCTGCTCGGATTCCTCTGGGGCGGGCTGGTCCGGGTGTTCTGCGTGCACCATGTGACCTGGAGCATCAACTCGGTGTGCCATATCTGGGGCACCAAGCCGTTTAAGAGCAGGGACGAGAGCCGGAACAACGCGATCTTCGGGGTACTGGCGATGGGCGAGGGATGGCACAACAACCACCACGCGTTCCCGACCTCCGCTCGGCACGGGCTCCGCTGGTGGCAGATCGATTTCAGCTACTGGGTGATCTGGGGGATGTCCAAGGTCGGGCTCGCCCTGGATGTTCGGATCCCGTCGCCGGCCCGGATCGCAGCGAAGCGGGCCTGAGCCTGGGTTTGGTGGTCCATAAATCGCGGTTTTCGGGCATTGATGTCAAAATTTTGTAATTTGGGGTATCTTGGGCCGTTATAGGGGGTATGAACCTCTGGAGGGTCTTGCTATGCAGAATCGGATGATTGCGGTCGGTGTGCTCGTCTTTGGCGTGTGCGCGGTGGGGGCGGGAGTGTGGGTGCTCACGATGGAGCCCGAAGCCGAACCGGCCGCTCAGGTCGCCAAGATCCCTGTCCAGCGGGCGATTCCGCAGGCCGCGACCACGCCGGCGTATGACCCGTATATCGAAGAGCAGATCGACATGAATATCCCGGACCAATCCGATCGTTCCGGGCGCGGCGGGCGGGGCGGGTTCGGGCCCGGCGGCGACATGTTCGGACGCATGGAAGACATGGTCAAGAAATACGATCTCGACGGCGACGGGGTGCTCTCGGCGGAAGAGCGGAAAGCGATGCGTGACGCGATGCGGGCCGAGTTCATGAGCCAGATGGACCTCGACGGCGACGGCGAGATCTCGCTCGAAGAACGCGTCGCCGCGTCGCGTGAACGCATCCTGAACTCCGACTGGGGTGAGCGAATCTCGTCCCGCTTCGACGAGGACGGCGATGGCGTGCTCTCGGAATCGGAGCTCGCGGCGATGGACGCGTCCATCATGGAACGCGAGCAGGAGCGGATGGCGCGTGATCTCGAACGCTATGACACCGACGGTGACGGCGTGCTCTCGCCCGAGGAGCGGGCGGTCCAGCAGCAGCAGCGTGACGATCGCGAGGAACGCCGGATGCAGGAGTTCGCTGCGGAGTTCGACGAGGATGGTGACGGCAACCTGAACGAGGACGAGCGGGTGAGTGCCTTCAGCACGATGCGGGAGCGCATGGAGGTGGGGCAGTTCCTCCGACGCTACGACACCAACCGGGATCAAGAGATCGGGACGACCGAGTACGAGACCTTCCTGAGCTCGTATGAGAAGAAGGAGCCGTTCGCGGATGTGACGCGTGACGGCGAGGTCGACGCGGAGGACATCGTCGCGTTCCGTGACTTCGTCGAGCGTGCTAAGGCGATGGCCCCCTGAGCTCTAGTCCTGTACGGGCATCAGGGCGATGGACTGCGGGGTCATCTCGAAGTACCCGCCTGTCATGGCGCATTGCCACGCGAGCCAGTCCCCGGCGACGAGTGATGGCCCGGCTTGCTCTGTACCCATCAATGCCTCGATGGATGCCGGTGAAACCCAGAGCGCGGCGAGTTCTTCGGTCAACGCTTGCGTGGATGCGGCGGCGTGGGTGCCGTTGTTCGCATCAATGACGGCTGCACGATTGCTCGCGCACCCAGCGGTGGCGAAGAGCAGGGCGGCAAACGCGAGTGCCGAGAGTCCGGTGGCGTGGGTGGTGCGTGTCATATTCTCCGGGTCGGCGGGATTGCTGGTCCGCTGAGCCGGGGGCGGCGAAACCGACCGAAGTTGCGCTCCGAGCGTGGTTCTAGACCGCGAAATCGACCGAAATCGGGCCCTTCTCGGACCCGGGGGGTCTGTTTGGTGCTGTTTGTGGTATGATCCAGTGGGGTCTGGTTCGCGTGTTCCGTTGTGTGAGGAGCAGCATTGACAGGTTGCTGGACAAAGCTGTGCTGTAGCGTTTTTCTTGGCTGGTTTGCCGGGCTTGGGTACTTTCAGCCCGCTTTCGGGCAGGATGACCAGCCCGATACGGCGCAGGAGGTGGCGCCAACGCTCGAACGCGATGGATATGGATACCCGGTGACGAAGCTCGAGTACGCCTACCCGTTTGGGCATCCGGACCTCCCCGAGTTGTCACTGCTCGATTCGGTGGTGGTGCCTCTGACGCCCGTGCCGGATGGATACATCGGGGTGTACGCGGGCGCGCCGATCGAGTTGGTCCGGCTCGGTGAACTCGGCGGGGATGGACCGGTGGTGGTCTACGGCTCGGCGCTCGCGCAGATGAACCAAGGGATCCGGGATTATCTTGAGTCCGAGCACGGCTTGATCGGGCACCTGGTTACGCCCAACGCGGAAGAAATCGCGTATCAGAGCACACGCAAGGATCTGCGTGCGCCCGGTCAAACCACGCTGACAATCTTCGTTTGGCGTGCTGTGGTCGGCGAGGTGCGGACGGTCGCCCACGGCGACCGGATCGCGGAGAACGAAGAGAACGCGGAACGCAATGTCAACCACCCCGCGCATGAGCGTCTGCGCGAGCGATTGCAGGTCAATCAGGGCGATCTGCTCACGAAGGACACGATCAATGACGAGATCCACCGGCTCAATCGTCACCCCGGACGCCGGGCGGATGTCGCGATCGCACCGACGGACCAGCCTGGTGAAGTGGTGGTTGATTATTTAATCACCGAACCCCGCCAGTGGACAGCGTACGCACAGATCAGCAACACCGGCACGGACTCGACCGATGAATGGCGCGAGCGGTTTGGCTATATCAATCGTCAGCTCACCGGGCGGGACGACATCCTGCAGTTCGACTACATCACCGCGGGCTTTGATTCGTCACACACCGTGCTCGGTTCGTACGGCTTCGATCTCGGACCCAAGGCCCGAGCCAAGCTCTTCGGACGCTGGAACGAGTACACCGCACGGGATGTCGGGCTCGGCTTCGACAACTTCGTCGGCGAGGGCTACGAGGGGGGCGCGGAGATCGCGTGGAATGTCTACCAGGATGGGCCCAAGTTCGTGGATCTCGTCGGAGGTGCACGCTTCGAGCACATCGATGTCGAGAACCGGGTGTTTCTGATCCAGGGCGACGAGGATTTCTTCCTGCCGTACGCTGGTGTGCGTTACGAGAAGCACACACCGGTGCACAACGCGTTCGGGGAGCTCCTGCTGGAGACGAACTGGGCATCGGTCGCCGGGACAGACGCGACGGAGGTCCAACGGCTTGGCCGGTTTGGTGTGGACGACGAGTTCACGATTCTCCGCGGGCAGCTCACGCACTCTTTCTTTCTCGAGCCGATCCTGGATCCCGAGGGGTTCCGCGGCGAGCACGGCGAGGATCGGATGACGCTCGCCCATGAGCTGGTCGTCTCGCTCCGGGGGCAGTACAGCTTCGGCGGGCGTTTGGTGCCGAACTATGAGTTCGTCGCCGGCGGGTTCTATTCCGTGCGTGGGTATCCAGAGTCCTCCGCGGTGGGCGATGACGCGATCATCGGTACGATCGAGTACCGCTATCACCTCGGACGGGCGACCAGGGTGGGGGAGGCGGGCTCGCAGACTGTCTTTGGACGCCCGTTTAATAGTGTGCGGACACGCCCGTACGGCAGTGCAGACTGGGATGTGATCCTGCGTGCGTTCACGGATTTCGGGTTCGTGAATGTCAACGACGCTCCGTTCTTCGAGAACGACGAGACGCTCTCGAGCATCGGCGTCGGGATCGAGGCACAGCTTCGCCGGAACCTAACGGTCCGGCTCGACTACGGCATGGCGTTGACAAATATCGGTTCCGGTGCCTCCCAGAGCACCAATGTCGGGGACACACGGTTGCACTTCTCGGCGACCATCGTTTTCTAGCGACGCGCCCCGCGTGGGGCGGAAGGAGCACATGATGAGATCCGACACCCACATGAAGAGATTCTCGCTGCGGCTGGCGGCGGTCTGCGGGCTCGCGGCATCAATCGCGATCGCGAACCCGGGCGAGGGTGATGTCGACGAGACCTGGGGCGATGTCCAGTTTGTCTGGGAGGATGGGTACCTGACCATTGTTGCATCCGATGGCTCGATTATTGATTGGTTCAACTTCAACATCGGCGAGGGCGAGACGGTCGAGTTCATCCTCCCCGGGATGGACGCGCGGATCCTCAACCGGATCCTGAGTGGCGTGCCGACGGAGATCATGGGCAACCTGCTCTCCAACGGGCAGGTTTACATCGTGAACCCGTCGGGGGTGATCTTCGGCAATGGCGCGGTCGTCAATGTCGGTGCGCTCTACGCGGCGGCGGGGAATATCTCCAACGACGACTTCGTCGCGGGTGTGAACCGCTTCACCGATGCGCGAGGGGTGGTCGAGAACCGGGGGCTGCTGCAGGGAGATCTGATCGCCCTGATCGGCGGACGCGTCGCGAACCACGGGACGATCTCCGCGCCGATGGGAACGGTGATTATGGCTTCGGGCGAGGAGGTACTCATCGGGGAGCACCTGGGCAATATCTTTGTGCAGCTCATCAAGCCCAGCGATCTCGACCAGACCGACCAGCTGAGCGGCGACGGGCTCGATCTCGCCGCGGGGGACATCTACTCGCTCGCGGCGTGGAACACGGGCACCATTGATGGGGGGAATGTCCAGATGCACGCGGGATCAGGAACGATGCTCGTTTCTGGATCGATCGATGCGCATATGGGCACGATGGGCGGCGATGTCCTGCTCGATGGGCAGGATGTTCGTCTCTCCGGTGCGACGATCAACGCGAGCGGTGATCTGGGCGGATCGCTCGCGGTCTATGGCGACTCGATCACGATCGATCGGGGCGTTGATCCGGCGCGCGGCGGGAGCATCAGTGCGGGAACGATCGAACTCGTCTCAACGGGCTCGCCGATCAACCTGGGCGCGGACCTGACCGCGACGGACGGCTCCGTGACGATCGACGGCGATACGGTTCTGACAGACAGCGTCGCGATCCAGTCGTTCGGTGACGACGCGGGCATCGAGATGCTCGGATCGATCGCCTCGCAATCGGGGATGTTCAACAGCCTCACGCTGTCCGCGGCGGACGGCACGGTGAGCCTCGCCGGGCCGATCGGGTCGATGGGCGGCGATGACCGGCTCGGGATGCTGGAGGTCAACGCGGGCCTCGCGCGGGTCGGGGGCGATGTGTTCGTGAGGGACGGCATGGACTGGTTCACCCCGGTCGCGGTCTACGGCGATTCGGTCACCTTCCACACGGGCGACGGCAGTGCGCTGTTCGCAGACGATATCTATTCCGAGGTCATCGGCGCGTCCGATGTCGCGTTTCTCTACGACGGCGAGGCCTATACGGGCAACGGCGAGGCACGCACGCCGTTCAAGTTCCGCGGCAACATAGGGATCGGGAACGCGGTTTCACCCTTCATCACGATCGGCGGCGCGTTCGGGAATATCCGGTTCGGGGATGATATTTCCACGCCTTCATCCGCGAGCGGCTTCCTCTTTTCCACGGGCGCGATGAGCGGCATGGACCTGATGAACGGAAGTGCGGTTGATCTAGGAACCCTGTTCCGGATCTCCGCGATCGAGTCCGTTGTCATGGGACGCGGGCAGAAGATGCTCACGATGGGCTCGCTTTCGCTGAGCGCCAAGGGGCCGGGGACCACACTCGTCGAGCTTGGTGATATGAACATCCTCGGCGACCTCCTCGTGACCTCGCTGGGGTTCCAGGGGGGAGAGATCCACCTGCTCGGGCGGATCGGGAGCCTGGTCGATTCGCAGGACTCCGAGGGCGATCGTGAGAACGGCATTATCGACGGCGGCGCGGAGATGATCGTCATGGGTTCGATTACCTTGCTCGGTGATGTCTCCACCGATGGTGGCTCGTACCGGATCGCGAACAACTCAGGATTGGGTGATGCGGGCGGGCTGGATATCGAGGTCTATCCCGGCGGTGTCTCGCTCGATCCGTTCTACAGCATCCTCCGCGGCGACAAGGGCGGCGGGTTCCTCTATCCGTATGACCTGTATCTGCTCCCTGATTCGCCCGCTCCGCCAACGGATGTGCTGGCAGAGAGCTTTGTCGACGAGGGACCACTGACGGTCCGTGACGATCCGGCCTTGGTCGCGGGGATGGAGATCCTCCGCGAGCTCGGCATGAACCCGCGGGATCCCTCGGACCGCACGCTGCACGAAGAACAATCCGCGGGCGGCGCAAACTTCGACGAGGTCGGTGCCGCGGGCTTCGGGGTGACGATCGATCGGCTCTCGCCGCGATCTGTTCAGCGCCTCGCGGATGCCTATGTCGGGCTGCTCGGGGAGCACCCAGCGGATGCCACTGAGCCCCGTGTGGAACTCGAGCGTGTAAAGAACAAGCTGGGCTGGCTCTGGCTCCAGTGCGAGGCCGCCGGAGCGAGCAACGCGTTTGTGTACGCCGCGGAGAGCGATCCGGAGGGGTACGCGATGCTGTTTGATGTCCACAGCGTGCTCGACGCGATCGATCGGCTGGAGCTGACGCCGCTGGAGATCGCGCGGGCGAAGGCGAACTTTGTTGCGATGCTCCGCCCGCAGCAGATCCCGGCGGATCGGTTCAATCAGCGTTGGCTCGGGATCGAACCGATCCGCACACTTGCGGAGCGTTGATCGATGCCGATCGTCGATGCGGTGCGGCTTCCCGATGAGCTTGCTGAACTAGACCTCGCGGAAACCAACGCGGTGGTGATCGATATCCTCCGCGCGACGAGCACGATCGTTGCCGCAATCGCGAGCGGCGCGTCGGGGGTGATTCCTGTTGGGGAGGTCGGGCACGCACGCGCCGTCTCGGCTCAGTACCCGGGTTCGCTCTTGGGGGGCGAGCGGTCCGCGGTGAAAATCGAGGGGTTCGATCTGGGTAACTCCCCGCTTGAATACACACACGAAGCGGTCGGTGGGCGGGTGGTTGTGCTGAGCACCACGAACGGCACGCGGGCGTTTGAGACGGTGCGTTCGTCGCCGGGTGTCTACGCCGGGGCTTTGGTCAATCGTGCGGCACTGTGCCGGGCCCTGATGGATGCTCAACGCGATGTGCTGCTCGTGTGCTCGGGAACCGATGGCAAGGTCTCCGAGGAGGACTGTTTCGGGGCGGGGCTGATCGCCGACACGCTCACGGGATGGGGCACGCTCACCGACCGGGCGGCGGGGGTGCGGAAGAAGGCGATGAACGATTTGGGAAGGCTCGGTGATCCCGCGCGGGTGATCGGTTCGTCGTTCCACGGTAAACGATTGATCGATCTCGGGCTCGTCGCCGATATCGAGGTCTGCGGACGGTTGGATTCGTCCGATGTTGTTCCCGTGATGAATGCTGTTGGGATGCTGGTCGCGGCGGGCTAGAATCCCAGAGCGAAGGGAGCCCGACAATGCACACACTGGTCCTCATCCGTCACGGCGAGAGCGTCTGGAACAAAGAAAACCGCTTCACGGGCTGGAAGGATGTCCCGCTCTCGGAGAAGGGGCACGAGGAGGCCGCTGCCGCGGGCCGCTTGCTCCGCGACGAGGGGTTTGTCTTCGACGAGGCGTACACCTCCGTGCTCAAGCGTGCGATCCGCACGCTGTGGTACATCATGGAAGAGATGGACCAGATGTGGATCCCCGTCCATCGGTCTTGGAAGCTCAACGAGCGTCACTACGGGGCGCTGCAGGGACTGAACAAGGCGGAGACCGCTGCCCAGCACGGCGAGGACCAGGTGAAGATCTGGCGCCGCAGCTATGACACCCCGCCGCCCGCGCTCGAGAAGTCCGACGAGCGTTGGCCCGGGCATGACCCGCGATACGCGAACCTCTCCGACCGTGAGATCCCGTGCACCGAGTGCCTGAAGGACACAGTCGAGCGGGTGGTGCCGTACTGGAACAACGAACTCGCGCCCAAAATCCGCTCGGGTCACCGACTGATCGTTGCGGCCCACGGCAACTCACTCCGTGCGCTCGTCAAGCACCTCGACGGCATCTCCGATGACGATATCGTCGGCGTAAACATCCCGACCGGGATGCCGCTGGTCTACGAACTCGACAACGATCTGAACCCGATCACCAAGCGGTACCTCGGCGACGCGGAAGCGGTCGAGGCAGCGATGGCCGCGGTCGCGGCGCAGGGCAAGGCGAAGTAAGGACTAAGCCCAGGTGAGACCCTCGGGGAGCTTGTTGAAGTTCTCGTAGCCGTTCTCAGTGACAGCGACCATGTCCTCGACGCGGATGCCACCTATTGCCTTGCAGTAGAGCCCGGGCTCGATGGTGATGACATCCCCCGCGACGATCGTGGGGCCGTTCATATCCAGCAGCGGGGGTTCGTGGACATCGAGCCCGATGCCGTGCCCGGTGCCGTGGACCATGTTGCAGATGGTGTCCGGTGCGTCATCGTCCGGGATCCCGACGCCATAGCCATGCTTCTGGATGACCGTGATCGCGGCCCGGTGGATATCCTCACCCGTGACGCCCGGTTTTGTCGCTTCCTGCGCCGCGTGCTTCGCCTCGACGACCGCGGCGTGCATCTTGGCGACCTCCTCGGGGATCTCGCCGTGCACGACGGTGCGGGTGCAGTCTCCGTTGTAGTGGGTTTCGGTGATGTAGGGGAAGATGTCGATGATGATCGGCTCGCGGGTCCTGAGGGGGCCCTGACCGCGGTGGTGGCAGTCCGCGCCGATCGGTCCGCCCGCGACGATCGAGCCGTGGGGGGTGGAGGCGCCGCGCTGAAGGAAGAAGATGTCGATCATGCGCCGGACACGCTCGGAGGTGAGGACCTCGCCGTCGTCGTGGATGAGCACGCCGTCCTCGCCGACGGATGTTTTGGCGATCAAGGTGCATGCATAGAGCATGCATTCTTCGGTGAGTTTCTGGGCCGCGCGGAGGTGCGCGAGCTCGGTCGCGTCCTTGGATCTTCGGTCCATAACAAAGAGATCCGGATCGCAGGTGACGCTGATCCCCGCGTTGGTCAGCACATGGGCGAAGAGCATCGGCAGAGAGCGATCGACGGTGACATTCGTGATCCCCTTACGACGCAGGCACTCGGCGATCGACTGCGCCGCGCAGATCTCGCGGTCGCCGCTGAGCCCACCTTGGGGGGTGAAATCGGAGTACCCGAAGCACTGGTCCGCGTGCGCTGTCTTGCGGGCGCGTTCGAGCTCGATCTCGCGGAGAATAAAGATCCGCTCCATCGCCCGTCCCATCGAGATCTGGATGTATCCGACCGGATCGCCGACGGCGAAGCGGACCTTGTGGTACAGGGACAGATTCGTCTGCGGCACACCGCCCATCACGATCGTGTGGTTCTCGTTGGTCATAGGGGAGGATAGGGCGATAGACTGGGGCATGCGGATCGCAACATGGAATGTCAACGGCATGCGGGCCGCCCTCCGCAAGGGTTTCGCGGATCATGTCGGGCGGATCAACCCCGATGTCCTCCTCCTTCAGGAGGTGCGGGCGTTGCCCGAGCAGCTGCCCAAGGAATGGCAGAACCCCGAAGGTTGGGATGCCCTCTGGCACCCGGCGGAGAAGAAGGGGTACTCGGGCACCGCGATATGGGCGAAGAGTACGCAGAAGGAAGAACAACGCGGCGCGGGGGAGCACGACAGCGAGGGGCGTGTGATCGTCTCGCGTGTCGCAGGCGTCCGGGTTGTGAGTGTTTACCTCCCGAGCGGATCATCGGGCGATCACCGACAAGCGGAGAAAGACCGATGGCTCGGGTTCTTCCTCGGCTGGTCCGCCAAGCTCGCACGCTCGAAGATCCCCACTGTTATGGGCGGCGACTTCAACATCGCGCACACGGAACGCGATATCTTCTACGCCAAGAGCAACGCGAACACCTCCGGATTCCTGCCGCACGAGCGTGAATGGATGGGGGATCTGCTCGCTCAGGGGTGGGGGGATGTCATCCGTGAGAAGCACGGCGACATCGACGGCCCGTACTCATGGTGGTCCAACCGCGGGCAAGCACGGGCGCTCGATCGCGGATGGCGGATCGACTACCTGCTCGCGAACAAGGCCGCGCAGAAGCGTGTTCAAGACTGCCATATTGATCGCGCAAGCGGGATGGAAGTCTCCGACCACGCGATGGTGGTGCTGGATCTCGATTAGCTCATTGCCGGCGTGGATGCCATCGATCGCACGGCTTCAAGGAAACAGTCGATCTGGTCTTCGGTGGTCGTGCAGCCCGGGCTGACACGCACGCCCCCGTCGGATTTGGTGCCGATCGCGTTGTGCAGCTCGGGGGCGCAGTGGACCCCGCCACGCACCGCGATGTGGTGCTGCTCGTCGAGAATCTTTCCCGCATCTCGTGCGCACATGCCCTTGATGTTGAAAAGCACGACCGGCGTGCGCCCCTCGGTGGTTTCTTTGCCATAGACCGTGACATTCGGGATCCCGAGGAGCCCATCGAGCAGGCGTTTGGTGTGCATCATCTCCGTGCGATGCTGGGATTCGCACAGCGTCCCCATCGCGGCGACCAGTCCCGCGAAACCCACCGCGTTCGCGGTCCCCGCCTCGAGCGCATCGGGCAGGGTAGTGGGCATCTCCAGCCCCGGCGCGATTGCGCCCGTCCCGCCCCGGCGCTCGCAGCACATCCGCGTGTTTGTGCAGCAGTCCGGGTACGCCCTCGGCCCGACATAGAGCGCCCCGGTCCCGGTTGGTCCGCGCAGCCCTTTGTGGCCCGCGAGCGTGAGCAGATCGATGTCGTCACGCTGGACATCAACGGAGAAGTGTCCGGCGGTCTGGGCCGCGTCGACCATGAACAGCACCTCGGGGCACTTCGCTCGCACGGCGAGCATGATCTCGTGGATCGGCTGGATGGTCCCCAGCACATTGGACGCGTGCGAGACCGCGACCAGCTCGGTGCACGGCGTGCACGCATCGGCGATTCGATCCGGGCTCATCGTGCCCTCGCTGTCGCACGGCACGATGGTCATTTCCAGCAGCCCGTCGCACTTAAAGCTGTGCAGCGTGCGGAGCACCGCGTTGTGCTCGATCGCGGTTGTCACGATATGGGGTTTCTTTCCGCCGGCGCACTTGCTCGCGGAGTGGATGACCCCCTGGATCGCCTGGTTGATCGCGTCCGTGCACCCGTGCGTGAGGACGACCCGCTTGGGGGTCGGGGCGTTGATGAGGGCCGCGAGTTTCTCGCGGGCGATCTCGACGGTCTCCGCGGCGGCCCGCGCGAGCGCGTGCCCGCCCCGCCCGGGGTTGCCCGCGCGGGTCGAGAGGAACTCGCTCATCGCGACCGCGACCGCGTCCGGTTTGGGCCAGCTCGTGGCAGCGTTGTCGAGATACACAAAGTCCGGGTGCATGGGCCCAGTATACTCGTTTCGCGGGGCAATTACACCCTCGCGGCGATGAGCACGATGAAGGAATCTTCGAGCTCTTCGCACGCGTCGACGATCGGTGTGATGTATGCATTGCCCTCGTCATCCACCGCGTCGGCGAGCTTTGCATAAACCTGTGTGCTCGCGAAACCTGATTCGTGCATCGCGTCGCGGAGCTCGGGGATCGACCATAATCGCCACTCATATACAAACGCGTCGAAGAGCTCCTCCTCGATCACGCCAGCCCGCTCGATGCGGAAGTGGATGAGGTTCGTCACCATCCCGGTGGTGGGGTCCGCCTCATGCTGTTCCCAGGTGTATCGGCAGAGCTTCCCGCCCGGCATCGGGTGGGCCCGGTGGACCGCGCCGAGGGTGTACGCGGTCTCCCCGCCGTAGGTGTCACAGATGAACACGCCCGCCGATGCCACAAGTCGCGAGCGTACATGCCGGAGGTAGGCAACCAGCTCCTCGCGTGTATGAAGATACCCGATGGAGAAGTTCCCGACAAAGAGCACATCGATCGGATCGCTCACATCGCTGACATCGCTGTGCCGCTTCGTGACTCGCTCATGCGTACCCCGGAAGCTCAGGGCGTCTTCATCCAGATCAACCGCGATCGCTGAACACCCATCCCGCTCAGCCCAGAGATGCGAGAACGCCGCGGTTCCAGAGAAGTCTTCCCCGAGCACACGCGGATCCCCGCCGTGGATCGCGCGAACCAACGGCACAAGATCCTTGGGCGACTGCACACACAACTCGTACAGATCATGCTTGTCGTGGGTCATCGGATGGTTCGATTAGAACGGGAGCAGGGTCGGGGCGTTGCCCGATGCGGCCGCCGCACCGATCAAACCGACAATGATGATGACATACACGACGATGAACAGCAGATAGGCGATGGAAAGGCACAGCCCGACCCAGCCACAGATTTTTCCTGCCTTGGCCATCCCGGCTGAGGTTTCTGGAGCAAGCCCATCGTTGATGCGCTGAAATGCATGCTTGGCGAACACAATTGCGAGGATCCCGCAAATGATTCCCGGGATGCCGTATGCCCAGCAGGTGATGATTGAACAAATGCCCAGCACCATGGAGGCGATGGCTTTGCCGCTGGTCTGCTGTGGGGCGGGTGAGTACTGCACGGTGTTCTGTTCGTTGCTCATACGCCCATCGTACCGCAAACACGGCCGAACGGGTGATGAAGCAGCGAAAATTGTGGGTGTCACGGCCCGGTGGGCATGGGCACCGGGGTCGGAGCAACCGGCGCGAATCCGCCCCCGCCCGCTGCGGCCCCGATGACCGCGAAGATGAAGATCATGTACAGCACCACGAGCAGCAGGAACAGAACGCTGAGCCCGATCCCGATCCACCCGCAAACCCGCCCCGCACGGGCGAAGTCCAGCGAGAACTGCGGGGCCTGTCCCTGCTGCACGCGATCGCGGGCTTGTCGGGCGAAGACAATCGCGAGGATCCCGCAGACGAGCCCCGGCACGCCGTAGAACATGCAGGTCATCAGCGACATGATCCCGAGGATCATCGCGGCGATCGCTTTCCCGCACCGCTGGGAGTACGGGTTGTCGAGCATGAAATCACTGCCGCACTCGGGACACGGGGAGCCCATCGCGACGCCGACGAGGTTGTACCCGCACCGTGCGCAGTAGAACCCGCGGGTGGTTGTGGTCTCGTGCGGATGATCCAGCGGGTCCATCGGGTCTCCTTATGCCATCCGGATCCACTTGATGAGTGTGCGGAAGTTCGGGGGCTTGCCGAACATCAGCAGCCCGACACGGAAGACCTTGGCAGCGAACCACAGGAACACCAGCACCGCGCCTATGTTGATCAGGATCACCAGCCCGATCTGCCAGAACGGGGGCGGGTCCGTCGACGACACCCGCATGATCATGATGAACGGCGAGATCGGTGGGATAAAGCTCATCACCGTGCTGAGCATCGAGTTGGGGGCGCGGATCACGGGCATAAAGAAGACATACGGGATAATCATGGTCATCATCACCGGTGTCATGAGTGCCTGGGCTTCGCGGAGGTCGTTGACCGCCGATCCGATCGCCGCCATGAGCGACGCGAACATGCAGTACGCGAAGAGGAAGAAGATGAAGATGTACGCGATGTTGAGCACATCAACAAGATCGCTGAGTGTGAAGAAGATGAGCGCCATCACGCCGACCGAGCTGTAGATCGTCAGCAGCGAGAGCCCGACGCCCATCTGCCCGAGAATCTTGCCGGTCATCAGCTCCATCGGCGACAGGGCGCTCAGCAAGACCTCGACGACACGGTTGGATTTCTCCTCGATGGTGGTGGTGAGCAGGTACTGCCCGCCGGTCATCGAGGCGATCAGCAGCAGGATCATCGAGACGAACGGGATCGCGTAGCTCGCGATCTCCGCGGATTCTTTCCGCTCGCCTTCTTCTGTGATCTCCTTGCTCTGGCGTGCGTTGATCGAATCGAGCTCGCGGATCTGCCCGCGATCAACGCCCGCGTTCTCATAGCGTTGCTCGCGGATCGCCCAGCGGACGGACTCCTTGATCTCGCCGACGGTCTCCTCGTTGAGTTTGGGGCGGAAGAACGCCTGGTAGGCGCCGAACCCCTCGTCCTCGCTTGCCTTGCGTGTGGCATCGGCATCGATCTCGACGACCGCCAGCAGGGTGTCGATCTCGTCGGCTGGTGAACTCTTGGACGCCACCTGCTCGCGGATCTCGGCCTTGAGATCATCGAGGTTCGCATCCGTCGCGGTCGGTACAACGCGGATGTGCGGGAACGGCATCACCTCCGACGCTTTGTCGATTTTGTCGGCGGCTTTGTCGCCGATCGCGCCCGGGACCAGTGATTTGGTTGCGTTTTTTACCGCCTCGCTCTGGGATTCCCAACGCCCGCGGACTTCGTCCGGGGAGAGGCGTTCCGTAAGCGTGGGTGTCACTTCGCCCGAGCGGTCGAGCACATAGACGGTCCCTTTGTCGGCGGCGGGCTGGGCGCGCATCGCGAGCCCCGCGACGACCGGGATGATCACGGTCATCAACGCCGGGACCACGAGGGCCCCGATGACGAACCCCTTGGTGATCACGGTGGATGCGAACTCGCGGGCGGCGACGCGGAGGACCTTTGCAGGGTTCATGATTCATCCTCCTCTTCCTCGGTGCTTCCCGCGAGCAGCTCCGCCCGGAGTGTTGCGGCGTCCTCGCCCCGCTTGCCGCCCGTGACGATCTCGATGAACACATCCTCGAGCGTCGGGCGTTTGATCTCCACGCGGTTCAGCGGCACCGCATTCAGCAACGCCTTCATCGCATCCTGGGTGTCCACGCCATCATCGAGCACGACCTCCAGCGAGCCCTCCACGGGCGTCACATGGGCGACGCCGCTCACGGCTTCGATCCGCGGCTGCTCGGCAAGCCCGCCGACGGGGTCGATATGGATCGCCCGTGGGTCGAAGCGCGAGCGGATATCGCCGAGCGTGTCGTCGAGGACCTTCTGTCCTTGGTGGATCATCACGATGTGGTCGCAGATCTGTTCGGCCTGGAACATCACATGTGTCGAGAACAGCACCGTTTTGCCGTTGGTGTGCTGCTCGTTGATGAGCTCACGCAGCAGACGCATATTGACCGGGTCGAGCCCGCTGAAGGGTTCGTCGAGGATAATCAGATCCGGATCATGCAGCACAGAGGCGATGAACTGCACCTTCTGCTGCATGCCCTTGGA
>JAGQOC010000084.1 GCA_020427745.1 Phycisphaerales bacterium
TTCGCGGTCGTCGCCGACGAGGTCCGCAAGCTCGCCGAACGCACCACCAATGCGACCGAGGAGGTCTCCCAGAGCATCCGAGGCATCCAGAACGAGACCCGCAGTGCGGTCGAACGCATCGAAGCGGGCTCACAACGCGTCGGTAGCGGTGTGATCCTTGCGACCAAGGCGGGCGAGTCGCTCAAGACGATCGTCCAGGGCTCGCTGCAGGTGCAGTCCATGGTCCGTGACATCGCCGCGGCGGCAAATCAGCAGTCGATGGCGGCGACCGAGATCGCACGCTCCGTCGAGGGGATCAACTCCGTGACGCGTCAGTCGTCCGAGGGTGCGGGGCAGGCGGCTCAGGCCGCGGGTGATCTCGCGCATCAGGCGGAGCAGCTCCAGATGCTCGTCGGACGCTTCAAGACCTCGTGATCGCCGAGCTTGTTTCCGATCCACAAACCCCGCGGAGCACGCGGGGTTTTTTACGCGCTGGATCCCATCCGGAACTGGTCGGCGAGCTCGGCGGACCCGAGCATCTCGTTGGGATCGATATCCAGAGCGATCAGCTCACCCGTGCGGAGCATTGTCATCCCGGGTGCAGATGGGCCGTGGATCAGAAGATCGACCACTCGGCTCACGGTGGGGTTGTGGGCGATGATCGCGACGCACTGCGCCCCGGAGGTGTCGACGAGTACATCGAGCGCGTCGGCGACGCTGCGATGGGCGGCGAGCCGATCGTCTGTCTGGGGCTGCTGGTCGAGGATCTCCCAGATCGGTCGAGCCGTCTGCTGGGCGCGGGTGTACGGGCTCGCGATCACCATCGCCGGCGGTTGATCGCAGAGCGCGAGGTGCTGGGCGAGCGCCTTGGACTGGTTGAAACCCTTATTCTTGAGTTCGCGATCCTCGTCGCGTCCGGACTCGGAATCACGGTGCGCCTTGGCATGACGGATGATGTAGACACGCATGATCAGTTCCCTCCGGGTACAAATGCCTGGGCGCCGCTGTATCCGCTCCACGCCGCGATCAGTCCAACAAGGACGCTGATGAGCACATACGCGATCGCGGTCCCGACGCGGTTGGTCTGGATGAGGTCGAGTGTTTCCCACCCGAACGAGGAGAAGGTGGTGAACCCCCCGAGCACGCCGACGATGAGCAGGAGACGCGCCGGGTGGTGCGCCTCGTTGTGCGGATCGATCAGCCCCCAGGCTATGCCGATGAGCCCGCACCCCAGGAGGTTCGCCGCCAGCGTTGCGACGGGGTACATGGCGAGCCAGTGGGGGGTCTCGGCGCCCTGCGGCGTGAGCTGCCCGACGAGCAGCCCCAGTGCGTAGCGGAGCACGGAGCCCACTCCACCGCCGAGGAATACCCAAAGAGCCTTGTCCATACAGAATCTCCCGCACGAGTGTACGGTGTTTCCGGGCGCAATACGAGCCTAAACCGAGCGGGCTTTGGGTGGTTTCAGCCCGTCGCGCGTCCACAGTACACCCAGCGGTGTGCGGAGACGCGGAGGCAGCATCATCTGCACAACGAACCGGACGAGCGGACGGCCCGCAAACACCCCGACCCCCGCGGCGATCAGCATCAACGCCATATTCATCGGGACGGTGTACGGGATGTACACATGCTTGGCGATCGATCCTGCCCACAGGGGGGTCGAGCCGCGGAGCCAATCAGAGACGGCGTTGTTCACAATCACCAGTGAGCCCGCCGCGACGATCGCGAGCCCCGGGATCAGCAGTGCGGTGCGTCGTCTCGCGCCGAGGAGGGTTGTGGACCAGAACACGCCGAACAGGAACATCACCACGGCGGTGCCTGTCCAGCCCCAGAGGAATGCCCGGTTGGTGCCGTGGAGCACGCCCCCCATCTCGTCGAGGATCCGCGGCGCGTTGTCGCGTGCCCACACCAGGTCCACATTGGTCCATCGCCCTGAGTAGCGGTTCGGGTTCGCCTTGCCCCCGGTGAACTCGTCGTAGCGGATCCCGAGCAGGTCGGCGTAGTTCTCGCTGGCGACATCGACGAGCGCGTAGTTGAGCCCGGTCGCTGCTCCGAAGTTCCCAACCAGCACACCAAGCAGGATCACGATCCAGACCGACGCGAGCAGCAGCTTCCATCGGTTGACCCATCCGGTCATCGCGGGGTATTCCTGGAGCGAAGCGATCGTGCCGCACTCGGGGCAGCGTGCGACAACGAGCTTGTAGACCGGCTCACGCTGCAGGATCTGCCCGAAGAGGTTGAACCCACACGACGCGCACGGGCGATCGGTCGAGACCGTCGACCCGAGCGGGGTCATGGACTGGGCTGGTTCCACTCTGGGCGGGTCAACGATCGGCTGGTCGTGCATGGTTCATCCTGTGCTTGCGGAGCTTTCGCCGGTATTTGTGCGCCTTTGCTCGGTGCTGCTTGATCCAGATTTTCCGTGCCCTTGCGCCGAGGGGGAACCCGGCGGCGACGAACGGCACGGTGAAGAGCAGATACACAGCGGCGGCTCCGAGTTCATGCGAGGGTGTGAGATGCCGGATCGACTGCTTTGCCATGAGCTGGTCGATGACGCCCCAGATGTAGATGATCGCCAGCAAGCCGAGGACGAGCCCGAACCAGAACGCCACCGAGCTCCAGAGGCGGAGGTGCCCGTGGGCGCTGCGGATCCATACGCCGGCGCCGACGCTGACCAGCACAAGGACGACGAGGATGGTCCGGATCATCTCGAGGTCCCGTTCGAAGCTCGTGTTGGATGTGCCTGTGTTGGGAACCCCGGTCAGCCCGAACCCGAGCACACCGATCGCTTCAAGCGGGCCGGGCGTATCGTCGGCGAGCCCGACAAGGATCCCCACGCTCATCCCCACGAGCAGCGTGAGCATCAGCAGCTCAACGAGGAGCACGAGCCCTGTTCTGCGGGCGGCCTTGAATCTCCGGATCGCGATGCTGATCGCGGGCTTGCTCCGGGTGCACGCGGTCGAGCACGACGGGCAGACCACCACCGGCAGCTGATAGACCGGGTCCGGGATCGCCCGGATCCAGCTGAGATCTGTCCCGCACGAGATGCAGTGGTGGCTCAGGGGCATCCAGATACCATACGGGTTCGTGGGCTCGGAGTTTCATCATCGCAAGGTTGACTCCGGCCCGGCGTCTGCCTTCGCTGTCGGTAGGCCGCCGGGGACGGGCGGGTGGAACAGACAAGCACTTTCTCAGGAGAGGAAACAACCATGAGCATTCTTCGTACATCGACGGGCACCACGCTGCTGGCGATCGTCGCCGGCTCGGTCTTCTCGTCCGCATCGCTCGCGGGCGAGACCGACGCGCTCGCCCGGCTCGAAGCCGCCCGCGCCGCGATCGACGGCG